>CACYCW010000217.1 GCA_902773015.1 uncultured bacterium | reverse complement strand
CTGGTTGTCGACGATGCGCTGCAGGGTCTGCATGGCGACGATCTTCGTGTTCGGGTTGCGCGTCATGCCATACGCCTCGCAGAGCGCGTAGGTGGCGATGAGCGTCGCGTACTCGTTGCCATCCGTCCCCTTGAAGCTCACGACCTTCTGGTTGGTCTTGTCGGTCTTGGTCGTGAGCGAGTCGATGAGGAACTGCATGGCCTTCTGGACGGTGGGGCCAAACTCCTTCGACGATGGCGTTTCGCCATGGGCGAGGAACGCGAGGATGGCAAGACCGGTGTTGGAGATCGGCGAGGGCTTCCAGCTGCCATTCGGGAGCTGGGTCTTCTTGAGCCAGCGCAGGGCCTTGAGAACGGCCCCCTCGGTCTGGGCGTCCCCGTACATGTTGCCGCCTGCGGTGTACTTGCCGATGGAGCCCGGGGTGCGGGAGCCGGTCATCGAGCGCATGGTGACGGGCGACTTGATGAGCGCCACGGAGTCCTGCGATGCGGGCTTCACCGAGACGGGCTCGGTGGTCGGGGTGGTGGTCGGGGTGGTAATGTCGGTTACCGAGACGTTCGGCGTGTCGACCGTGACCTCGACCGTCTCCTCGGGCGGCGTCTGCTCCTCGATCTCCTCCTCCTGCTTTTCCTCCTCGAGCTCGGCCTCGTCCTCCTGGGCGCGTGCGATGTCGACCTGGATGACCTCCTTGTTCTGGCCGGTGATTGCGGTGACCACGATGAGAATGATGACGCCGAGCGTCGGCAGGAGAATGGCGCACAGCGGCGCGGCAAGACGCTGGAGCTCAGTCTTCGCCAGCTTGTATTCAGGCGACGAACGCGGTTTTGAGAGACCGGAGAACATGTCGAGGATACGGCGGAAGAAGCCCTTCTCCTCGAAGGCGGCGTCAATCTCCGCCTTGTGCATCTCAAAAATCTCCTGCGCCGAGAGCGGCGCGTCCTCGGCGATTTCCTCAATGTTTTCGTCCATTTCTTCAGCCATGTTCAGTTCTCCCTGATTTTCCAGCCTCTCAACGTCTCAACCTCTCAGCGCCCCAGCCACTCACAACGTGAAGATGCTCACGCTGAAGAGCTGATTGCGATAGCAGACGTCGAGCGCATCGACGAGCGCCTTGTGAGGCGAGTCCTCGGCGCACTTGATGATGATCGGCGTCTTCTTCGAGGTGCGGGCGACCTCGCGGAGGTTCTGGTCGAGCTCGGAGAGTCGCACGGGGCGCTTGTTGTACACGAGGAGTCCGTTCGCGTCACGTCCGCGGCCGACCTCGATCGTGACCGTCGTATCGGACTCGTTGGAGTTCGACGAGCTGGAGGCGGGGGCGGGACGGTTCGCATTGAGCTTCGAGAAGATGTCCTCCTGCTTGATGGTGACGACGAAGAAGATGAGCAGCTCGAAGACGACGTCGATCATCGGCGTCATCTCGAGCTTCGGGTTCTCCTGCGATTTGCGCGCCATTTCCGAAACCTCACTTTCTCTTCAGCCGGCTCAAATGCGGCCGCCCGGGGCGACCGGGCTTCGAAGTCTTGTCCTCGCTCACCGCCATGAACGAGATCTTCCAGATGCCGTTGGCGGTGACGGCGTTCATGACGCGCGCGACCACCTCGTGGCGGCAGTTGTAGTCCGCCCGGATCAGCACCGGGAACTCGCCGATCTTGCGCATGCGCTCCTTGACGCGGCGCCCGATCTCATCCGGGGATATCTCGCGATCCCCCATCGAGATGCGGCCCCTCGGGAGGAACTTGCCATTCCGGTCGCGGCTGGCGATGTCGATCTGCATGTGCGTCGGGGGCAGCTCCTCCGGCGTGAGCACGATGCCGTGTCGGCCGTCCTCGAGCTCAATCGTCTCGTCCTTGCGCTGCGCCTCGGTGAGCGTGACGACAAAGAAGATGATGAGCTCGAACACGACGTCGATCATCGGCGTCATGTCGAGTTCCGGATTCTCCTGTGGTTTCCTGGCCATTGTCTACGCTTTCGAATGCCTTACGTAGCTGTCGATTGCCGTCGGAAGCAGTCGATATCAGGCCTGAGCTTCCTCGACTGCGCCCTCGGCACCCGGGTCGACTGCGACGTTCCTCAGGCCGTTCAGAATCTCCATCGTCATCGCGGTCATCTTGAGGATGAGGCGGTTGGCCTTGTTGCGGAGCGAGTAGAACACGGTGACCGCGGGAATCGACACGATCAGGCCGCCGGCGGTCGTCCAGAGCGCCTGGCCGATCGAGCTAGCGAGCGCGGAGGCGTCGCCGGCGCCGCCGGAGGCGAGCGCCTGGAAGGTCAGGATCATGCCTTGCACCGTACCGAGCAGGCCGAGTGACGGGCCGAGGTTGCCACAGACGGCGATCCAGTTCAGCCGCTGCTGGATCTTCTCCTGCTCAAGGTCGGATGCCGCGGTGACCGCCTCCTGAATGGCGTCGAAGCACTCCTCGATGTGCTGGAACGCGGCCATGACGATGTTGGACATGGCGGACGGGTTCTGCTGGCAGACCTCCATCGCCTTCACGACGTCGCCCTCGGACATCGCGCCCGTCACGCCGTCCATCAGCCTCCTCGGCATGAGCTTCTCGGGCTTGATGAGAATCGACGAGTCGATCGAGAAGTAGATCGCGAGCGCGCCGTCACCGAACAGCGCGAACCAGAGGATCATGCCGACGATGCCGGAACCGAACACGATGTCGTAGAAGCCGCCGCCGGACTTCTTCTCCGCCGCCGCGTTCGAGGAGACCGCATTGCCCTGGGCGTCCGTAAGACCCCCGGCTTCCTGGCCGATCGCGTTGAATGCCGCCAGGGGTGCCGCGCACGTTCCGAAGAGGATCGCCGCCGCCATCATCGATTTCTTGATCTTGTTCATCGTGTTTTCCTTTGGTTTGAGAAGTTCTTGTTGTCTGATGTTAGAGAGAATGCTAGAGGGCCTTCGCCTGGGCGCGCAGGTTCTCAGCGCGCGCGGCCTGGCCGAGCTTGTCGAAGCAGGTCGCGGCCTTGAGCATCGCCTCGCCGCGCTCGCGTGCGCAGTTTGCGTCCTGATACATGAGGACGACCCTCAGGTAGCCGTCGCGCAGCGCGCGCCGGAGCTCCTCGGGCGAGTCGTTCGAGGCGGCGACGATGATGTCCCCGCGCATCACGAGCGCCGCGGCGGACGAGGCGCGGTCTCCGGCGGTCGCCGCCTTCTTGAGAAGCCCCTCGAGCTGATCGGTCTTGCCAAGCTTCAGCAGGGCCTGCCAGTAGGCCGCGGCGAGGTCGCCCTTGTAGGCGGCCTCCTTGTCCTCGGCGATGATCGGCTCGCAGGCATCATAGGCCTTCTTCGCGTTACCAGCCGCGAGGTGCGCCAACGCGAGGTAGCGGCCGGCCGGCTTGTCCCACTGCAGCATGCGGTAATCGGCGACGATCTTCGCCAGCACGGAGATCGCCTGGCCGCCCTGGCCGCCCTCCACGAGCTGCACGGCCTTGTCGTAGCCCGCTGGCTTCGGGATGTCGAGAGACGTCACGTCCGCAAGCTTGAACTCCTTGGTGACCTTGCCCTTCTCGATGATGTACGACTTCGTTCGCCCGTGCCACTTGATGTCACCGGAGACCGTCTCGGTCTCGGTCGACACCGACCCCTGGATGGCGAACAGCTCCGCCGCCATCGTCATCACCGTCACCGTCATTAGCTTCTTCATCGGATTCTCCTCTGACCTTTCGAAATCAATCACTCCTTGGCCCCGCCCGGCAGGTCGGCCTTCGCCTGGTTCATGCAGTTGACGATCGTCGTGCGCGCCTTGCCGTTCGGGAAGAGATCAAGGTACTCCTGGCCGAACTTCATCACCCGATCGGCCTGCTCGGCGCCGAGCTTCGTGAAGAGCGGCACGAGCGTCGCGTAGGCGCGCTCGAGGTTCGCGACCTCGCCGGCCTCCATCTTGTCGACCGGATGCTCCTCGGTGACGCCGTGCGCCTGGATGAACACCTGGAACGTCGACGCCGCGCGCCCGCAGGTCTCCTTCGCCTCCTCCTTCAGTCCCATCGCCTCCTCGGCGTGCATGCGGTCGACGAGCACGTCGCCGGAGAGGAGGTCAAGCGTGTCCTGCTCCCACGACGGCTTCTTCGCCCAGTACTGGCGAACCTTCTTCAGGGCGCCGATCGCCGCACCGAAGTACTTGCCGCGCATCGTCGCGTCCTTCTCCTTGCGCCCCTGCTCGGATGCGACCTCGACGAGCATGAAGTTCGCGTCCGCCGCAATGGTCATGCGGGACATCTTCTTGTCCGCCAGGAACAGGTCGAGTGCCTCGCGCGCCTCCGCAAGCGAGCCCTGCTTCCAGGAGCTCTTCGCCTGGCCGAGGCGGGCCTTCGCGACCGTCGTCACCTGGTTCGTCCCCGCGAGGCGGATCGCCTTCTCGAAGGCCTGGTTGGCGAGATCCCAGCTCTTCGCCTCGATGAGGGCCTCGCCGGCGTTCTCGAACTGGAGCGCGGTGTAGGAGCCGTCGGTGCGCAGCATCTCGGCGTAGATCTCTGCCCCCTCGCGCTTCAGGCCCATCTCGATCAGGTTCTTCGCAAGCCGCGGCTTCGCGTTCTTCGCCTCGTCGGAGTCGGGATAGCGCTGCGAGAGCCGGTCCAGCGCGTCCTTCGACTTCGCCATGTCGCCGAGCGCCGTGTAGATCGTGCCGAGCTTCACGTAGCCGCCCTTGGCGTACTTGCCCTCCGGATACTCCTTCACGTACGCCTCGTAGCTCGCCGCCGCGCGCTCGCGGTACATCTTCAGGTTCTTCTCGGGACGGTTCATGCGGCTCCAGCACTCGCCGACCATGAAGAGCGCCGCCTCGCGGAGCATCTGGTACTTCTCGGCGTCCTCCTTAGAGGTAGAGGGATCCTTGAGGGCCTCGTCGGCCTGCCCCGTGAAGCTCAGAAAGTTCTTGATGGCGTGGATGATCTGCGCCGTGCCGCGCTTCTCCTCGGCCTCAACCGCCTCGGGCGTCTGGTTCGTCTCGGCCGCCGCGAGCATCGCCAACCCGCTCTTCTGGTACATCTGCGCAAGCTGGAAATGCGCCTGCAGCCGGCGGATCTTCACCGTCTCAATCGGCAGGTAGGCCTGGATGTAATCGATCTCGGCCTTCCGGTCGCCGAGCTTGCCGTGGCAGTAGGAGAGCTGCGCGAGCGACGCGGCGTAGAACGTCGTGTTGGTGTAGTAGCGCGCGATGATCCCCCAGTACTTCACCGCGTCGTCGTAGCGCTCGGCCTTCTGCAGCTCCATCGCCTTGCCGGCCGCGAGCGTCGCCGCGGTGGTGTGCTGGCGGTAGTTCGTCAGGAAGTCGGTGTAGAGCCGGTCCGCCCGCGTCGGGTTGCGGTACTGCGCCTCCTTCGCCGCGAGACGCACCGTCGCGTCGCCGGCGGACATCATGATGAGACGGTCGCGCGAACCAGCGAAGCGCTCGGCGAGATAGCCCTCGACCGCGTCAGCGTTCAGGCGGTACTCGTCCTTCTTCTTCTCGTCCTTCGTCTCGAGGATGAGGTCGAGGTAGGCCGAGGCGATGTTCTCGATCGCCCCGATTGACTCCTTGATCTCCGGATAGCGCGCCAGGACGGCGTAGTAGGCCGCGATCGCCTCGAGGTACTGGCCGCCCTGGAACTTCTCGTTCGCCTCCCTGAACTGCGCCGCGCGCACCTTCGCGATCTGCTCGGCCGTCACCTTCGTCTTGATCTTCGCGCCGTACTCCTTCTCTGCGAACGCCTTGATCTCCTCGGAGAGGTCCCCCGCCATCGGCGCCCAGCTGCTCGTCTCGTACTTGAGGAACACCGTGACCGCCATGTTGAACGCGCCCTTCGCGCCCTGGCGCTTGCCGTTCTTGCCCTTCGGGCCGAACATCATCGCCTTGATCCGGTCGTCGTCTCGCTTCGGCTTCTTCTTCGCCTCGGCCTTCGCCTCGTCCCAAAGCATCTGCGCCTGCAGGTACAGGCACTCCGGGAGCGGCGACTGCTTCAGGAGACCTATCTTGCCCTCGGGATCGTACTGGGCGATCTGGTCGTGGATCTCCTGCAGCTGGGGCTTGTACTCCTCGATGATCGCCGAGGCCTTGTCGATGTCGCCGCGCATCTGCTCGATGTGCGCCTTCATCGAGACGGCGCGCCCGAAGTAGACGGGCTTCTCGAGCTGCCAGAGGAGCTTGTCGACCACCTTGTCAGCCGCCGCGAGCTGCCCGTCGCGCTGCTTCTTCTGCTTCGGGTCGGCGAACTCGTCCGCCAGCTTGAGCCGGAGGTCGACCGTCTCGCACGCGAGGTTGCACCACTCGTCGCTGCCCTCGGCGAGTTGCGCGAGCAGGGCGTCGTAGCGCTGCACCGCCTTCGCGTACTGCCTGTCGCCCGCGAGCAGCTGGCCGTAGGAGTAGCACGCCTCCATGTAGAACTTGCGGATCTCCTTCGGCGGCGTTTTGAACACGTTGAAGAACTCGTTGTAGATCTTCATGCACTCGGCCTTCTGGCCGCGCCCGAAGTGGTTGTTCGCGACCTCGAGGCGGGCCGCCCAGTACTTCGTCGACTTCCGGTCTGGCAACGCCGCGATCTTCTTCTCCGCCTCGTCGAACTTGCCCAGCGCCAGCAGCCCCCTGACCTCGATCGCGAAGAACCTCACCTCCGACTCGGGCCAGCGCTTCTTCGTCGCCTCGATGACGGGGCCCGCGATGTCCGGATAACCGTAGTTGACGAGCGCCTCGACATAGCTCATCTCGGCCTCAAGCTCGGGGTTCTCCTGCGGCTCGGAAGCCGCCGGCGCGGCCTCCTGCGCGAGAAGCGACGACGCCAGAGCCGCCGCCACGGTGATGACAATACTGCGCTTCAATCTCATGATGGGTTAATTATACTACATTTGACGGGTGAAATGCAAGTGGGAAAGCTGTCATCCCCTCACCGCCTCTCGTCTCATGCTTTCACTCCTGTTTCCGAATGCATTATACCATAATCTCACCGACCGGACAATGGCGACCTGCTAGCGCTCGGCGCGAAGCGCTGGGTCAAGCCGGTCGCGCAGATGGTCGGCGAGATGGTTGAACGCCAGCACCAGGACGAAGATCGCCACCGTCGTGAACGTCATCTCCCACCACACCCCCTGCCACAGCCTCGTGCGCGCGTTGTTGATCATCACCCCCCAGCTCGGCTCGCCCTGCACCCCGATGCCGAGAAACGAGATGAACACCTCGGTCGAGACGGCGGATGGGAATCGGATCGAGAACTGGATCAGCACGAGATGCGCGACGTTCGGCAGGATGTGGCGGAACATGATGCGCGCATGCGAGTACCCGAGCGTCCGCGCCGCCTGCACGTACGCGCGGTCGCGGTGCTTCATCACCTCGGCGCGGATGATGCGGCACGTGCCCACCCAGGTCGTGAGGCCGATGCCAAGGTAGATGCCCATGAGGCCCTGACCGACGACGAGCGAGATCGCGAGGATGAAGAGTAGCCCCGGCATCGAGGCAACCGTCGCGCAGAGCCACACGACGAACGAGTCGACGCGTCCACCGAGATACCCGCCCAGGAGCCCCAGCAGGACGCCGAGCGGAATCGCGATGAGCGAGGTGACGATGCCGACGTGAAAGGCGATGCGCGTGCCCTGCACGAGACGGAGCGCGACGTCGCGCCCGAGATTGTCCGTGCCCATCCAGTGGCGCAGGGATGGCGGCTCGTGGCGGTGGTCGGCGTCGACGACGTTGTAGGCCGGCACGACGTCGCGCGCCAGGGCGACACGGTACTGCACCTCGCCGAACGCCGCGGCGAACGCGTAGACCGCCAGCGCGGCGAGACAGAGCCGGACGGAGAGCTTCACGGCGCGATCAGGTGTAGCGCAGCACCTCGTCGACCGTCGTGTATCCGTCGAGGATGGAGCGGATGCCGTCCTCGCGCATCGTGCGCATGCCGAGCTCGCGGGCCTTCTCGCGGATGATCAGCGTCGGCGCCTTGTTGTTGACGAGCTCGCGGAGCGGGTTCGACATCCGCAGGTACTCGAAGACGCCCTTGCGGCCCTTGTAGCCCGTGCCGTTGCACGTCTTGCAGCCGCGGCCGAAGTAGAACGGACGCCCG
>CACYCW010000216.1 GCA_902773015.1 uncultured bacterium | reverse complement strand
TTGCCGAGCGTCGAGGGGCCGTCCTGCCCGCCGCCCATCTGCATCATCATCGGATTCTGCTTCTGGCGGCTGGCGATCATGTCCTTGATGCTGAACGGGTCTACGCAGGCGATGAGCTTGCCGCCGCGGAGGACGAACTGGTCGATCGCCCAGAGCGTCTTGTCCGAGAGGTCCTTCGCGTGCAGCATGACGAGCGTCTTCACGTCCGCGTCAATCTCGTCGGCATCGGTGGCGATCGAGCGCACCTCGTAGTCCTTGCCGAGCTCGGAGAACGCGGCCCAGCCCTCGGGCGGACGCTGGCCCATCTGCATCATCATCGGGTTCGGCTGGCCGCCGAGCACGTCACCGAGCGAGGTCATCACGCCGATTACCGGGCGCTCCGGCCAGGCGACGCGCGTGACAAGACGGGTGATGTCGTACTCGAGCGTCGACTCGGTGCGAGGGGAGAGCGTGCCGAGCGTCTGCTCGTTGTCGCCGCAGATGGCGACGACGCCGAAGTAGATCGGCGAGCCGAACGGGTTCACGGTCTGTGGCTCGATGCCGTAGCGCTGCGCCCATTCCTCGGCGTCAGAGTCGGGCTTCGGGTCGTAGGCCTCGAGGATGACATGGCCGCCGGCGGCGCGCTCGTACTCCTTGAGGAGGTTCTGCACGCGGTTCGCGTAGGTCTTGAGCTGCATCGGCATGTCCGCCGCCGAGGAGCTCACGTAGTACTTGAGCGTGACGTCCTGATCGAGCTTGCCGAGAACGGCCTTCGAGCCGCCGGAGAGCGTGTAGAAGCCCTCGGCGGTGAGGTCGCAGCGGAGCGGCAGCGCCGCGAGGATCACGTCCGCCGCGATGACGATCGCGGAGAGGATGACGAGCGAGACGAGGCCCTTCGAGGCGCCGCGCCGGCCGTCTGTCACCGTCTTCGCCGCCGCGAGCATGAACACGATCATGCCGGCGTAATAGCCGATGTCGGCGAAGTCCACGACTCCGCGGCGCATCGACTCGAAGTGGGTGAGCAGCGAGCAGGAGGCGATGCCGTTGACGATCACGCTCGGCACGCCCCAGTTGGCGACGGCAGTCGTAACGGGGTCGAAGCCGACTATCATCAGCGCGAACAGCATGGCGAGCGACACGACGAAGCCTATCACGCTGGAGCGCGAGAGGGTCGAGGCGAAGACGCCGATCGCCGCCGCCGAGCCGGCCATCATGAGCGACCCGAGGTAGCCGCAGAACACCACGCCCCAGTCAGGTGAGCCGAGGTAGCCGGCCGTGAGCGCCACCGGGAAGGTCAGCGTCAGCGCGATGCCGATGAAGGCCCACGCCGCGAGGAACTTGCCGATGAGAGCCTGCCACGTCGTCATCGGGAGCGTGAGCAGCATCTCGGCCGTGCCGTTGCGGCGTTCGTCGGCCCAGAGGCCCATCGTCGCAGCCGGCACGAGCAGCAGGTACACCCACGGATGCCAGAAGAAGAACGGCGTGAGGTCCGCCTGGCGGCGTTCGTAGAACATCGCGACGCCGAAGGTGAGGAACCCGATGAGCACGAGAAACGCGGTAAGGAACACATACGCGACGGGCGAATCGAAGTACGCCTTGAACTCGCGCTTGAAGACTGACTTGATGTTCTTCATCTTATTTCGCCTCCCCCATCGTAAGCTTGCGGAATATGACGTCGAGGTCGCCGCTCGGATCGAGCTTCCTCAGCTCCGCGACGGAGATCTTGGCGTCCTCCGCCGTGCCGGTTTTGGCCTCGCCGTCGGAGATTATCACGACGTGCGTGCACACTGCGTCGACCTCCTCGAGAATGTGCGTCGATATCACGACCGCCTTCTTCTCGGCCTCTGCCATGTAGCGGATCATCTTGCGGACCTCGAACTTCTGGTTCGGGTCCAGGCCGTCGGTGGGCTCGTCCATGATGAGCACCTTCGGGTCGTTTATGATCGCCGCTGCGAACGCGGTCCGCTGGCGATAGCCCTTCGAGAGCGTCTCGATCGTCTGGTTCGCGCGCTTGCCGAGCTGCGCCTTGGCGATCGCGTCGGCGACGGACTTCTTGACGTCGGCGCAGCCGCGTATCTCTGCGATGAACTTCAGATAGTCGCCGACCGTCATGGCGCGGTAGCTCGGGGCGGCCTCGGGCAGGTAGCCCAGCGCGCTCTTCGCGGCAATCGCGTCGGAGGTGATGTCATGCCCGTCGATCTCGGCCGTGCCGGAGGTCGGGGGCAGGAACCCGGTGATCATGCGCATGGTTGTCGATTTCCCCGCGCCGTTCGGCCCGA
Source organism: uncultured bacterium (assembly GCA_902773015.1). GTDB lineage: Bacteria > Verrucomicrobiota > Kiritimatiellia > RFP12 > UBA1067 > UBA1067. Next base: position 1,472 of record CACYCW010000216.1, on the reverse strand, counting down.
GAAACCCCAGCACCTCGCCCTCCGCGACGTCAAAGGAAATGCCTTTGACCGCCTCGAAGTCGCCGAAGCGCTTCTTCAGGTCTTTTACTTTTAGCATGGACTCGTTTCTTCCTTTCTCATTAAAAAGTTTGGATAGTATATCATTTCTTGGCGCGATTGAAAAGCCCGCCAGGCGCCAGCTAGGCCTGCGACAGCAATCAGCAGCCGCCGACAGCCCTCATGGGCCGTCGACGGCTGCCGGTTCCTCGCGGGGCGCTCTCAATCAGAAGGCCTCCGCGGCGTCGTTGACGCGCAGGCTGCGCTTCGCGGCGGCGTTCTTGCGCGCTTCAGCACGCAACGCCTCAGTCTCGTCGGCGGCGACGGTGAGCAGGGCATCATCCCACGCGGCGACGACGGTCTCGTAGTCACGGCTCGCACCCGAGAGACACGCGGTCACCGTGCGGCCGTCGCCGATGTCGAACGCATAGCACGGCCGCCAGTAGCTGCAGAGGCGCGCCCACGTCTGGTAGCGCTTTTCCAGCGCCTCGATGAGGTAGTGGCGGCGCCACCGCGCACCGGGCTCGACCGCGTCCTTCGCGCAGGCGTAGACCTTGACGACCTTGTGCGTCTTCGGGGTCACGTAGACGTAGTAGTCGTCGAACCCCGCGAGCGCCTTCTTCGGCTTGAACGACGCCCGGAGTAGCGTCGGCTCGTTCGCGTCGTTCACGAAGTTCGTCCCCTTGAACTCCGAACCGAACTTGAGCCCCATGAACGAGTCGGCGTTCTCGACCGCCGGCTCCTTGCCGCCCGATTTCGAGTTGATGGACGCCGTGAGCGGCGCCATGCCGACGTCGCCGACCGAGTAGCTCTGCGCATACTCGCTCGTCGAGGACTCGAGCATGTTCCCCTCGGTGTCGAGCGTCGTGCGCGTCTCGCGCCGATGCTCCGTCACCAGACTGCCGTTCGTCGTGATCGTGCATTCCGTGAAGGTGCGCGAGACCGACCCGTTGTCGTTGGTGACGACCGTCGCCTCGGACGACTTCTGCGAGACGTCCTTCTTCTCGCCCGTCGCCGCGGCGAACCCGATGAGCGCCGCGACCGCCAGGGTCGCCGCGACCGTTCCTGTGATCTTTTCCTTGTCTGTCATGTTGAACCTTCCTTTCCGTTCTTTTGAACGCCTCAGAGTATAGCACCCCGATGTTAACGGAATGTTAACGGATTGAAGATTGGTTGTCCCGCCTGGATTCGAACCAGGACTAAGGGTATCAAAAACCCCTGTGCGGCCACTACACCACGGGACATCGCATCCCCCCGCAGGGACATGGTCGGACCGACGGGATTTGAACCCGTGACCTTTTGCACCCCAAGCAAACGCGCTACCAGGCTGCGCTACGGTCCGACGGGGCGACGCCAGACAAGATTGGTAGCGGGGGCTGGATTTGAACCAACGACCTTCAGGTTATGAGCCTGACGAGCTACCAGGCTGCTCCACC
>CACYCW010000215.1 GCA_902773015.1 uncultured bacterium | reverse complement strand
GAACACGGAAGTCAAGGGCCCCATCGCCGAGGGTAGTGCGGGACTCGCCCGTGCGAGAGTAGGACGTCGCCGGCTCTTTTTTTGCACTTTCACTCCACTCCCTTAAATTTTTTTCCGAGGGTCATTGACTTTCAGAGGGAAAAATAGTATCATATTCAAGTTTTTCGGCGGTCCAGGAGGGTCGATCCGAAGGGTGAGTATTGATTTTTGACAAATAAGGAGCGAAAAGATGGCGATGAACAACCAGTTGCTGGCGGTCGTGCAGCACATCGAGAGCGAGCGTGGCGTGAGCCGTGAGATTGTCCTGACGGCAATCGAGCAGGCAATCAGCCAGGCGGCGCGCAAGAATCAGAGTGTCACGAACGACCTACGCGTGCAGATCGACCGCAAGGACCTTTCGCTTCATGTCTATGATACGCTCGTCGTCTCGAGCGATGACACCGGCCCTGGCTTTATCACCCCCGAGCGTGCGAAACGTCTCGCCTGCGGGCGCGAGATCAAGGAGGGCGAGCCCCTCGAGATCGAGATGCCGGCGTCCCGCCTCGGGCGCATTGCGGCGCAGACCTCGCGGCAGATGATCATGCAGAAGATCCGCGAGGCCGAGCGCACCAACACTCTTTCCGAGTACAAGGACCGTGTGGGCGACATCGTCACCGGCACCGTCTCGACGGTATCCCACCGCGACATCTACGTCACCGTCGGCAAGACCGAGATGCTGTTGCCCGGCAAGGAGCGCATCCCGACGGAGGATTACCAGGTGGGTGACACGATCAAGGCGATCATCCTGCGCGTCGACCCGGACGCGAAGGGTCCGAGCGTCATCCTCTCCCGGTCGAGCGGCAAGTTCGTCGAGGCGCTCTTCCGGCTGGAGGTGAGCGAGATCGCCGACGGCGTGGTGGAAATCATGGGCGTGAGCCGTGACCCTGGTTATCGGGCTAAGCTCGCGGTGCGGACCTCGAACGAGAACGTCGACCCGGTCGGCGCGTGCGTCGGCCAGCGCGGCAGCCGCGTGCGCTCGATCGTCAACGAGCTCTCCGGGGAGAAGATCGACATCGTGCGATGGAACGAGGATATCCGCCAGTATGTCGCCCAGGCGCTTGCGCCGGCCAAGCTCGAGTCCATTGAGGTTGATGCTACGCAGCCGAACACGGTGCACATCATTGCGGCGGCCGACCAGTATTCCCTGGCGATCGGCAAGCGCGGGCAGAACGTGCGTCTCGCCACCAAGCTCACAGGTTGGCACGTCGAGGTGAAGAAGTCGATGGCGACGGCCTCCTTCGAGGACCAGAAGGCCGAGGCGATCAAGGAGCTCGCCGAGATGTTCTCGGTCTCGACGGCGATCGCCACGCAGATGGCCGACGCCGGGTACCTGACGGTGGATGGCATCGCCGAGGAGGACGAGGCGAGCTTCATCGCCGCGACCGGTCTTGACGAGGTAACGGCGAAAGGCGTCTACGCGGCGGCGAAGGCTGTCGCGGCGCTCACGTCAGGTGCGGCCGCCGAGGAGAGTGCCGAAGAGGACGACTGACTGGGGCGAACATGAGAATCTACGAGATAGCCAGGGAGGCGGGCGTCAGCAGCACTGACGTCATCGCGGTCGCGGAGACGGCGGGAATCGACGTGTCGAGCGCGATCAGCACGGTCAGTGAAAAGGAGGCGAACCGCCTGCGCGAGTCCCTGAAGGGGGCCGATCGCGCGGCGGCGGAGTCGCGTCGCAAGAGCAAGGCCGATCGTGCGGCCGTCCTCAACGCGGTGTTCTTCGCCGAGCAGCGTGCACGGCTGGAGCGGCACCTGAAGGTCGCGCAGGACGCCGCAGCCGGGAACGTCGCATCCGTCTGCACGCCATCGGGCGCACCCGCCACGAAGAGGTCTGCGGCAAACGCCGCGATGAAAGCGGCGGTGAAGACGCCCGTCGAGACGAAGTCCGATCGTCCTGCGATTCGCATGGCGCCCGGATACAAGACCAAGTCGGCGGCGACCATCTCCGCGGCGAAGACGGGCCTCACGTCCGCAGGGTTCAAGCCGCTTCAGCATGCGCGCCCGCAGCCGACGATCTCCATCACGGTCGCCGCTCCGCCGAAGGTCCGGCCCCCGAAGCCGACGAATGAAAACTTCGATGACGACGAGCGCGGTTCCCGCAAGGGCAAGAAGGGTCGCGAGGCGCAGAAGAGCTTCGAGAAGCAGCGCCTGCCGCGTGGCGCGGCCCCGGCACCGACCCCCAGTAGCCGCATTTCCGTGAATGCCGAGTCGAAGGAGATATCGATTCGCGGCGCGGTGGTGGTGAAGGATCTCGCCGCCAAGCTCAACATCAAGCCCAACCGTTTGATTGCGGACCTGATGGGCCTCAAGGTGCTTGCGTCCATCAACCAGCGCGTCGAGCCCGACATTGCCACCCAGGTCGCCGAGAAGTACGGCTTCAAGGTGACGATCGAGCACGCGCGGGACAAGGCTGCCGCGAAGCCCGTCCTGAAGGCGATCGACGCCGATGACCTCATCCCCGAGGATCCGCCCGAGTCGCTTCGCCCGCGCGCGCCGGTCGTGACGTTCCTCGGCCATGTCGACCACGGCAAGACGACACTCATGGACTGGATCCGCAAGGAGCATGTCGCTCAGGGCGAGGCTGGCGGCATCACCCAGCAGATCAGCGCCTACCAGGTCGAGATCGCCGGTAAGAAGATCACCTTCCTCGACACCCCGGGACACGCCGCGTTCAGCGCGATGCGCGCCCGCGGCGCCCAGATCACCGACATCGCCGTGCTGATCATCGCCGCGGACGACGGCATCATGCCCCAGACCGAGGAGTGCATCCGCGTCGCGCGCCAGACCGGCGTTCAGGTGATGGTCGCCATCACGAAGGTGGACAAGCCGACGGCGAACGTCGATCGCGTCAAGCAACAGCTGCAGAAGCAGGGCCTGACGCCGGAGGACTGGGGAGGCGACATCATCTGCTGCCCAGTCTCGGGCGTCACGGGCGAGGGCGTCGACGCCCTGCTCGAAAACATCCTTGTCCAGGCGGAGGTGCTCGAGCTCCAGGCGAACCCGGCCCGCCGCGCTAACGGCTACGTCATCGAGTCGGAGCTCCAGCAGGGGCTCGGGCCGTGCGCGACGCTACTCGTCATGGGCGGAACGCTGAAGGTCGGCGACGCCATCCTCATCGGCGAGCACTTTGGCAAGGTGCGCGCCCTCATCGACGATCATGGTCGCCGCATCAAGGAGGCGGCCCCGGCGACGCCGGTGAAGTGCACGGGTCTCTCGGGCGTCCCCGAGGCCGGCTCGGAGTTCCGCGTGATGCTCGACGAGAAGCGTGCGCGCACGCTCGCCGAGCAGACCGCCCAGGAGCGCAAGGAGCAGGAGCTCGCGACCTCGAAGGCGATGACGCTCGATGCGCTCATGGACCGCATGGCCGCCGAGGGCAAGCGCGAGCTCAACGTCATCGTCAAGTCCGATACCCAGGGGTCGCTCGAGGCCATCGTCCAGGCGCTGAACGAGATCAAGTCCGAGAAGGTCGGCCTCAACGTGATCGGCACCGGTACGGGCAACGTGTCGCTCACCGACGTCAAGTCCGCCGCGGCCGGCAAGGCCATCGTCGTCGGCTTCGACATCGGCAACGACGCGGGCGTCCAGAGCCAGGCCCGCCACGACGGGGTCCGGATCAACTCCTTCCGCATCATCTACGAGCTAATCGATCACGTCAAGAACTGCATGTACGACCTCCTGCCGCCGGAGTACAAGGAGGTGGTGAAGGGCCATGCCGAGATCAAGGCGATCTATGACATCGGCAAGATCGGCAAGATCGCGGGTTCGCAGATGCTCGATGGCTCACTTATCGCCAAGGACAGCTTCCGCATCCTCCGCAACCGGCAGCCGGTGTGGAGCGGCAAGGTGCAGACCCTGCGCCACTTCAAGGACGTGGTGAAGGAAGTGACCGGTCAGCAGGAGTGCGGCGTCTGCTTCGATGGCTTCGAGGACTTCCAGGTCGGCGACGTCATCGAGTGCTACGCAATGGAAGAGTTGCCGCGCACGCTCTGAATGGGCCTGACTGCTGCAGTCCTGGCGGTAGTGTCGATGGCCGGGCTCCGTCCGTTGGCACATCCTGTCGGATTGTCGCCGCATGACGGGAGCGTTCGTCCTGAACTGCGTGCGGACGTTGATTTCCGTCAGTTGGATGATCTCGGGCTGGACAGCTGCGAGCGCAATCTCCTGCGCAACCCGTCCTTCGAGGAGGGTTTGAAGGGTGTCCTCCACCGACGTGCGCCAGGGTTCGGGCCCGAGCGGCGGGCGCTTGGACGCGATCGGTTTGCGATCGACCGGAACGAGCACGTGCACGGCGAGGCGTCGCTGCGCATCCGCACCTGGCTTGGGGTCAATGGACCGGCGACGAACGAGCAGACCGTCGGTTATGTGCGACTGCCGGTGGCCGTGGTGGGATCGGGCATCTACACGGTCAGCTTCTGGGCGAAGGGATCGCGTCCGACCGGTCAGCGTCTGATGGCGGGCATCAGCAACTTTTTCGCCGCTCAGCGCCCCTGGAGCGCGCGTTATATGGCCCCCTCTCTGACCAATGAGTGGCGGCGTTTCACGAAGACCTTCACCGTCGAGATGACTGAGCCTATTGAGATCTACATCTGCGCCTTCTTCCGCGAATCGGATCGTGCCAGCGATCCGGAGCTCGCGCGCGGGTACGTGTGGATCGATGCAGTGCAGATCGAGCGCGGTGACAAGGCGACAGACTTCGCGTCACCGCCGGCCTCGCTGCGGCTCGTCACGTCCTCGCCAGAGGACTTCGTCCGCAAGGGCGAGCGCATCGACGCGCGGCTGGAGATCCTCACCGATCCCAACGCACGCGGCGACGTGAGGGTGCGCGTGCGAGACTTCGATGGTGCGTGGCGCTTCGACCGCGTCCTGCCCTTCGAGGCGGATGCGCGCGGGCGGGCGACGGTGCGGCCCGATTTCGATGGCGCGAACCTCGGGCTGGGTGTCTTCGTGGTGCGGCTGGACTATTCCTTCGCGGACGGCCGCCGCCAAGTCGCGTACGACCGGTTCACGGTCATCGACTGGCTCGCCAATGACCATCCGCAGCGGTTCCTTTTCGCCGATGATTACGGCTACTTCACCCACGAATCGGCACTGGCGGACGCGCGGCTCGAGCGCTGGAAGAAGGTGGGCTACGGTGCGAAATGCCACATGCTCGTTGCGCAGAAGTCTGAGTACGACCATTACGCGCGGCATGGCATCGCGCTCACCGACTCGATTACCTGCCTCTACCGTCAGGGGACTGGCGTCGGGAGCAACGCCGATTCGCGCCATTGGCGCTGGCTCAGCTCCTCGCCGCGCGACCGGGTCTGGAACTTTGAGCCCGATCCCGGAGAGATCCTCTTCTGGGAGCCCCTGCGGGATCCCGACTGCGACGGCAGACGTCTGACGGAGCGCTACCTGCGCAAGGTGCGGGATTCCGCCGAACGGCTCGCGCGCACTCATCCATGGATCACGCGCTGGCAGTTCGCGGGCGAGCTCTTCTCGACCCAGCTCCCGAAGACCTGGGGTGTTGCGACGCGCGAGGAGGCCTACCCTGTCTTCGCGCGCATCTTCAAGGCCTGGGCGGAAGGGATGCGCGCCGGCAACCCGTCGATCAAGATCACCCACGACTGCCCCTGGAATCTCAATCCCGGACATGGTCTCGAAGAAGTCGATCGGCTTCTCAAGGCGCTCAATGACGAGGGTGTGCGCGTGGACTGGATTTCGGCCCATACCTATCGGCTGCGCCCCGAGCACCCCGACCTTGACGCGAACCTCACCGCGCTGCGGCAGGTGATGGCGCGGCGCGGCTATGGCGACGCGGAGCTCTGTCTGCCGGAGGGCATGCACTGGGGCCCCTACAGCATTCCCGCCTGGGGCACGACGCCGAGCTCGTGGGGACCCGAGCCGCGCACCTGGCATTCGGGCTGCCTGTCCTATGACATGGGCTGGTGGGAGAAAATCTCCGCCGCCTGGCGCGTCCGCTCGTGGATCATTGCGCTCAAGCATGGCGTGAGCTCGTCTTGCTCGGCCGGGACGCTCACGTTCGAGATGGACTCGGACCGTCTCACGCCCTTCGTCACCCAGGTCGCGCCGAACACGCCCGGTCACGTGCTCGGCCATGCGACACGCTTCCTCGGCGACTTCCGTCCGGCGCCTGAGATTCGCATCTACGCCTTTGATGACGGGTTCGATCGGCCAGTCGCCGTCGTCTGGTGCTGCGATCCGTGCGTGGACGACGGGCTCGCTCCGCCTTACGAGCTGGAGAGCGACTTCGCCGGGACGCTTGAGACCGTGATTGACTTCATGAATAATCCGCGCGCGGGGAGGACGAGAGGCGCATGGCGCTATCCGGCGACGTCATTCCCGATCTACTTGCGCGGGCTCAAGGGCAGTTCAGGCGAGTTCCTCGAGGCGCTGCGCACGACGCGTTGCGTGAGCGGCGGCGTGGCGAATGCCGCTTCGGTGCGGCAGGACAGGATGAAGGTGCCGCGCGTGAAGGGGACGACGCCGGATTGGTCGGCTGTTCCGGCGCGCGCGCTGATCCCGTGGGGCGGAGGCGGCACGCGGGGCTCGGCGCAGCTCGCCTGGAACGATGCAGGTCTTTTCGTCCGCGTATCCGTGTGCGACGACCGGCTGGTCCACAGGGTTTTCCCGCTTGGACGCCAGCGCAATGACAACGATACCCTTCAGATCGGCATCGACACCTGTGGTGATGCGCTGCAGCAGGCCACCGCCGGCTGTAATCAGGACGATTATGAGTATGCCATCTTTCCGAACGAGTCCGGTCCCGGCGCGGTGACCTGGGCCAACCGGGTGGCCGACTGCCAGATGACCGGCTTCTTCGGTCAGCAGGGCAACTGCCTCATCCCCGAGGTGCCGGCGTCCTTTACGCGTACATCGGGGGGCGGGGTCTACGAGGTGTTCATCCCCGCGAACCGCCTTCTGCCTGGACGTCTCGCACGCGGTGCGCGGATGGGGCTGGGCCTCACCGTCACGGACGCGGATGACGACGCCCTGCCGTACGGGCGTCGTGTCATCGGCGGCGCCTCGCTTGGGCCTGCGGTTGCCTCGCGCGTCGGCCGTCCCCGCACCTGGACAGAGATAGAATTCGAATGAGACCCTCGTCGAGCCCTTTCATTGACGTCGTGCTCGTGGCGAATGAGCGCTACGCGCCGGGGCTCACCGCGACGCGCGAAAGTCTCGTCGCCGCCTGCTCGGCACTGGAGCGGCTGCGCTTTCACGTGTTTGGCGATGCCGATATGGAACCGCTTGCGAGACGACTGCCGCTCTCGGACTACAACGGCTCGAAGCTGCCCTACCTGCGACTCTTCCTTCCCGAGCTGCTGCCCGAGTGCGACTGGGTGCTATATTCCGACGTGGACACTCTCTGGTTCCGCGATCCCATCGAGCTCTGGGAGGAGCGGGATGACGCAAAGGCGATTTGCTGGGTGGCGGACTTCCCGGTCATCCGGGTCGAGTACGACAAGTGGCGGCGATCGAAGGGTGTGACAATCGGGGCGACACGGCACTACGCCTGCTCGGGTGTCGCGCTCCTGAATCTGCGCAAGTGGCGCGAGATGGATCTCACGGCCCGCGCGATGCGCTTCATCCGCGATTACGGCTGTCCGCCCTATGCCGATCAGGACGTGCTGAACGCGCTCCTCGCGGATGACGCCAGGCTTCTCGACCCCGTTTGGGACATGCTTGCACCCGGCATGCGGCTGAGCCCCTGCGTCTATCATGTCACCGGCATCGGACGGCATTTCGGGAAGGCGCGCTATGACGGTCCGATTCCGCAGTACGCCTGGTGGTTTGCCTGGCGCGGTGAGGCGTCCGACCGACAGGCCGTCGCGCGACGGTTCCGTCGGCTGGCGCGGTTGGCCGATGCGGTGCTGCCGCTGGTGATTTTCCTGCACAACAGTCCACCGGACTGGTACTGGTGGAAGGTGCTCCTCATGAAGGTCTGGCGACGTCTGGGGTATGCGCGGGTGACGAGGGAGGTGACAAGGTGAAGGAGATGATCGACGTTCGGGGCCTCCGGGTGCGTTATGGGGATTACGAGGCCGTTAAGGGCGTCTCGTTCGCTCTGGGTGCGCGTGAGATTCTCGGCATCGTCGGTGAATCCGGCAGCGGCAAGTCGACGATAGCGAAGGCAATCATGGGGCTCGTGTCGCCAAGCGCCGGCACGATCGTCAATCGGGCGCGGTCGACGCAGATGATATTCCAGGACGCGGTCGGCAGCCTCAATCCGCGCATGACGGTGCGTCAGACGCTGGAGGAGGTGATTCGCGTGCGACGCGCGACGAGACGGAAACCGCACGAGCTCGTGGAGATGGTGGGTCTCTCCGACGCGGTTCTCAATCAGTACCCGCGTGAGATGTCTGGCGGACAGTGCCAGCGCGTCTCGATCGCGCGGGCACTCGCCTGCGAGCCGGAGGTGCTGGTCGCCGATGAGCCGGTGTCGGCCCTCGACGTCTCGGTGCAGGCGCGAGTGCTGAACCTGCTGCGCGACCTGCGGAGCGAGCTGGGGCTCTCAATCCTGCTCATCGCCCACGATCTCGCGGTCGTCAAGAACGTCTGCGACCGCATCTGCGTGATGGAGCGCGGGCTGTTCGTCGACGCCGGGGATGCGGAGGCTGTCTTCGAGCATCCGAAAAGCGAGTACACGAAGCGGCTCCTGACTGCGGTCCCGCGGCTCTAGGACGTCGGCCATCGCACTCGTCCGACTTTCCGGTGGCGAAAACTCGTCGCTTTTGGTAAAATATCCGCAACAGACACAACTAGGAGCAAACATGAGAAAACTACTGACCGTCGCCCTTGCCGCCGCCGCGCTCGTTGCCGTCGCCGGTGAGGAATACCCCGAGCTTCCGCGCAAGATCACGGGCGAGACGCCAGAGCAGAAGGCCGAGCGCATGGCCTGGTGGCAGCAGGCTCGTTTCGGCATGTTCATCCACTTCGGCCTCTACGCCGTGCCGGCCCGCCACGAGTGGGTGAAGAGCCGTGAGTACATCAACAACGCGAAATATGACTCGAAGTACCTGCCGCGCTTCAACCCTGACCTCTTCGACGCGAAGGAGTGGGCGGCGATGGCGAAGGCCGCCGGCATGAAGTACGCGGTTCTCACGACGAAGCACCACGAGGGCTTCTGCATGTGGGACACGAAGACGACCGACTACAAGATCACCAAGACCGAGTTCGGCCGCGACCTGGTGCGCGAGTACGTGGACGCCTTCCGGGCGGCGGGTCTCAAGGTCGGCTTCTACTTCTCGATCATCGACTGGCACCATCCCGACTACCTCATCGACCAGAACCATCCGCTCCGGCCCCGGAACCGCGACGTGTGGTCCGACGAGAAGTTCGCCGAGCTCAACAAGGGACGCAAGTGGGAGCGCTACCGCGAATACATGTGGGCGCAGATTCGCGAGCTGCTGACCGGGTACGGCAAGATCGACATCATCTGGTTCGACTACACGACGAAGAACCGCGAGCACCCGGCCTGGGGCAAGTCGTACAAGCACTGGGATGCGGTGAACCTCGTGAAACTCACGCGCCAGCTGCAGCCCGCCGCGATCATCGACAACCGCCTCGACCTGATGGACACGGACGACGGCTGGGACTTCGTGACGCCCGAGCAGTTCAAGGCGACGAAGTGGCCGACGGTGCGCGGCCAGCGCGTGCCGTGGGAGACGTGCCAGACGTTCTCGGGCTCGTGGGGCTACAACCGGGACGAGATGACGTGGAAGAGCGTGCCCCAGCTCATCGAGCTGCTTTCCGAGACGGTCTCGAAGGGCGGCAATCTCATCATGAACGTGGGGCCGACGGCGCGCGGCGAGTTTGATGAGCGCGCGATGGATCGGCTCGCCGGCTTTGCGCGGTGGATGCACTGGAACTCCCGGTCTATCTACGGGTGTACGGTCGCGCCGGAGGACCTGGTCGCGCCGAACGGCACGGCCATCACGTACAACCCGGAGACGAACCGCGCCTACATCCACCTCTACGACTACCCGATGGGTCGGTTGCCGATCGAGTGGGTCGACCGCATCGAGTACGCGCAGTTCCTGCACGACGGGTCCGAGATCTTCATCAACCAGCCGCCGAAGGCGCACACGCAGACCGGCGACACCCACCAGATCGGCTACCTGCAGCTGCCGATGACGAAGCCGGCCGTTGAGGTGCCAGTCGTGGAGGTGTGGCTGAAGGCGAAGTGAGAAGGAAAGGGAAAGGAGCAACATGAGACAGACAGTATGGCAGATGAACGGATTCCCCAAGGTGGGCATCCGCCCGATCATCGATGGTCGCCGGCGCGGCGTCAGGGAGTCGCTCGAGGCGCAGACCATGAACATGGCAAAGTCCGCCGCGCGGCTCATCAGCGAGAATCTCCGCTGCCCTGACGGCTCCAAGGTCGAGTGCGTCATCGCCGACACCACGATCGGCGGCGTCTACGAGGCGGAGATGTGCGCGAAGAAGTTCCGCGAGAACAACGTCGGGGTCTCGCTCAGCGTCACGCCGTGCTGGTGCTACGGAACCGAGACGATGGATGCCGATCCGCAGATCCCGAAGGCGGTCTGGGGCTTCAACGGCACGGAGCGCCCCGGCGCGGTGTACCTGGCTTGCATGCTCGCCGGCTACGCGCAGCGCGGCATGCCCGCCTATGGCATCTACGGCCATGAGGTGCAGGACAAGTCCGACACGACGATCCCGGCGGATGTCGCCGAGAAGATCCTGCGCTTCACGAAGGCCGGTCTCGCCGTTGCGATGATGAAGGGCAAGAGCTATCTTTCGATCGGCTCCAGCGCGATGGGCATCGCCGGCAGCTTCGTCAACGTTGACTTCTTCCAGGACTACCTCGGCATGCGTCCCGAGAACATGGACGAGTGCGAGATCACCCGCCGCATCGCCGAGGGCATCTACGACAAGGACGAGTACGAGAAGTGCCTGAAGTGGATGCGCAAGTACTGCGTCGAGGGCAAGGACTACAACCCGAAGGCCATCCAGAAGACCCGTGCGGCGAAGGACGCCGACTGGGAGTTCCTCGCGAAGATGGCGATCATCGTCCGCGACATGATGGTGGGCAACCCGAAGCTCGCCGAGATGGGCTTCGGCGAGGAGGCGGTCGGCCGCAACGCGATTGCGGGCGGCTTCCAGGGGCAGCGGCAGTGGACCGACCATTGGCCGAACGGCGACGTCGCCGAGACGTTCTGCAACAGCTCGTTCGACTGGAATGGCCCGAAGGAGCCGCAGATCCTGGCGACGGAGAACGACTCGCTCAACGGCGTGTGCATGCTGCTCATGTGGCTACTGACGAACAAGGCGTCGATGTTCGCCGACGTGCGCACGTACTGGTCGGACGCGGCGGTGAAGCGCGCGACCGGCAAGGGGCTCCCGAAGGACGCGAAGGCGGGCATCATCCATCTCCTGAATTCCGGCAGCTGCTGCCTTGACGCGGCGGGCGAGATGAGGGAGAAGGGCAAGCGCGTCTTCAAGAACTGGTGGGACGTCACGCAGAAGGACATCGACGCGACGATGAAGGCGACGCGGTGGGTGCCGGCGGGCGTCGAGTACTTCCGTGGCGGCGGCTTCTCGAGCTCGTTCCTCACGCCGAAGGGAATGCCGCTCACGATGACGCGCATCTCGTGGGTGAAGGGCCAGGGCCCGGTGATGCAGATCGCCGAGGGCTGGTCCGTCAACCTCGACGCGAAGCAGCAGGAGAAGCTCATGAGCCGTACGAACCCGGAGTGGCCGTGCACGTGGTTCACGCCGCGTCTCACGGGCAAGGGGTTCTTCCGCGACGTCTACTCGGTGATGAACAACTGGGCGGCGAACCATGGGGCGATCGCCTACGGGCACATCGGCGCCGACCTCATCACGCTCTGCTCGATGCTGCGCATCCCGGTGGCGATGCACAACGTGTCGGAGGAAAAGGTCTACACGCCGCACTGCTGGGGGCTCTTCGGCGCATCCGACGACCCGACGGGCGCCGACTTCCGCGCCTGCCGCAATTTCGGCCCGCTCTACGCCACGAATCGTGGCTGAGCATGGAGTTGCTGGGACATGAGTTCGCGAACGAGGCGCTTCTTCACGAGGCGCTGACGACGCCGTCCTGCCGGATGGACGAGCCCGGGGCGACGGACAACCAGCGGCTTGAGTTCCTCGGCGACGCCGTGCTCGGCCTTCTCAGTGCCGAGCGGCTCTTCGCCGAGTTCCCGCGCGAGCATGAGGGCTCGCTCACCGTGCGGCGTACCCACATGGTCTCGGCCGCGGCGCTTTGCGCGGCGGCCGACCGCCTGGGTTTTGTCGCGCACCTTCGCCGCAACCGCAGCGCGGCGGAGCTGCCGCGCGGGTCGAAGACGATCGCCGATGCCGTCGAGGCCGTGATCGGCGCGGCCTACCTCGACGGCGGGCTTCCCGCCGCGCGTCGCATCTTCGAGACGCTCGCGCTTTCGGCGAACGCCGCCGAGGACGAGTGGAGCGCGAACCCGAAGGGCGAGCTGCAGGTGCGCGCCCAGGCCCTGAAGCCGCCGCGCCATCCTGCCTACGAACTCCTCCAGACGGCCGGCAAGGCGCATGAGCCCGTCTTCACCGTGCGCGTCACCGTCGAGGGCATCGGCAGCGCGACCGCCTCGGCGCACAGCCACAAGCAGGCCGAGTCGCTCGCCGCCGCCGCCTGTCTCAAGGAATGGGACCGGAGCGCGGCCGCGAATCATCCCGAGAACCGGACATCCGATGGCGGCTGAGAGGGAGGTCGTCGAGGGCACCATCCGTTCCGTCGTTTTCCACAATGACGAGAACGGCTACACGGTGTTGCACGTCGAGATCCCCTCCGAGTTCGAGCTCGCGCGAAATCCCGAGATCACCATCGTCGGCAAGACCCAGGCCGTGTGGGAGGGCGAGGACGTCAAGGCCGAGGGCGAGTGGGTGACGGACAAGGTGCACGGACGGCAGTTCAAGGCCGACACGCTCACCTGCATCGCGCCGCGCTCCCTGAAGGGCATCGAGCGTTACCTCGCCTCGGGGCTCATCAAGGGGGTCGGCAATGTGCTCGCCAAGCGCATCGTCGACACGTTCGGCGAGGAGACGATGAACGTGCTGTCGCACCAGTCGGGACGGCTCAGCGAGGTGCCGAAGCTCGGCGCGGCGAAGATACGGCAGATACGAGAGAGCTGGAAGAGCAACGAGACGCTGCGCGAGAATCTCATCTTCGGCCAGACCTACGGCATCTCGATCACGAAGATGACGAAGATCGTGCGCAAGTATGGTCCGGACGCGATTGCCATCATCAAGGCCGATCCCTACAAGCTCTGCCGCGACATCTGGGGCATTGGGTTCGCGACGGCGGACAAGATCGCGCTCTCAGTGGGCTTCGCGAAGGACTCGCCGCTCCGGGCGCGGGCGACGATCTCCTACGCGCTCGAGAACGAGGCGGAGACGGGCGGCCACTGCTGGACGTTCGAGAACGACCTCCTGATGCACGCCAACGAGCTCACCGAGATCCCGGTCGAGACGCTCGGCGTCGCGCTGAGCGAGGAGGTGGAGGCCGGCCATGTCGTCGTCGAGCCGGGCGAGGTGCGCAAGATCTACCTGAAGGGGCTCTACTTCAGCGAACGCGATGTGGCGCGGCGGGTGCGGACGATACTCGACACGCCGCGCTCCTTCGTGGCATTCGACGCCGATCGCGCGATCGACTGGTGGCAGTCGCGTGCCGGCTTCAAACTCGCGCCGCGGCAGCGTCTCGCGCTTGAGCGTTCGCTCGGCAGTAAGTTCTCGATCATCACCGGCGGGCCCGGCGTCGGCAAGACCACGATCATCCGCGCCCTCGTCGAGATATACGAGAGCAAGTTCGCGAGCCTCGCGAAAGGGGCGCCAGCGGGACGTCGCGAGGAGTCCGTCGCGCCACGACATCGCGTCGTCCTCGCCGCGCCGACGGGGCGCGCCGCGAAGCGCATGACCGAGTCAGTCGGCGCACCTGCGCAGACGATTCACCGGCTCCTCAAGTGGAACCCCGCCACGAACCGCTTCACCTACGATGCCGAGAACCGTCTCGAGGGCGACGTCTTCATCTTCGACGAGACCTCGATGATCGACATCAAGCTCGCGTGCGACCTCCTCGCCGCGCTGCCCGACACCGCGACGGTCGTGTGGGTCGGCGACACCGACCAGCTGCCGTCCGTCGGCCCAGGAAGTGTGCTCGGCGACCTCATCAAGTCCGGCGCCGTGCCGTCAACGCGGCTCGACTTCATCTTCCGCCAGGACAAGTCGGGGCTCATCGTCACCAACGCCCATCACGTCAACGCCGGCGAGCCGCTCGAGATCCGCTCCGGCGACACCGACTTCTACTTCATGCGCTGCGAGGATCCGGAGATGTGCGTGAAGCGCGCGATCGAGTTCATGACGACGCGCATCCCGCGCAAGTTCGGGCTCGATCCGCTCGAGGACGTGCAGGTGCTCGTGCCGATGCGCCGAAACGTACTCGGCACGGACAACCTCAACATCGAGCTGCAGAAGGCGCTCAACCCGCGCGGCGACGCGATCGTCCGCGGCGGCACCACGTTCCGCACGGGCGACCGGGTGATGCAGCTGCGGAACAACTACGACAAGGACGTCTACAACGGCGACATCGGCTTCGTGAAGGCCGTGAACGCCGAGGAGCGCGCGATTGTCGTCACGTTCGACGGGCGGCCGGTGAAGTACGACACGGGGGATCTTGACGAGCTCGTGCTGGCATACGCGATGACGATCCACAAGTCGCAGGGCAGCGAGTACCCGGCGGTCATCGTGATCATGCACACTCAGCACTACGTGATGCTGCAGCGCAATCTCCTCTACACGGCGATCACGCGCGGGCGCAAGCTCGTGCTGCTGATGGGCGTTCCATACGCGATCGACCAGGCGATCAAGACGAACACGGTGCGCGAGCGACGCACGTCACTCGCGGAGCGGCTTGGCTCGTGAGCCGTCGCGCTCGTCGGATGTCCGGGGAATATGATATAATACGCGAGAAACGAGATTGAGAGGCCATGTTCGGGTTCGGCAGAGCGAAAAGGACGCCACCACCGCTTGAGGCGGTGTTCGTGAGCGAGACGGGACTGGTTCGGAGCGACAACCAGGACAACGTGCTCGTCTCGATCAACCATCAGGTCTTCTGCGTGGCGGACGGAATGGGTGGCGGCGCGGAAGGCGCGAAGGCGAGCGATGTCGTCTGCCGTGAACTGAAGATGACCGTGCACGTCTCCGAGGCCGAGTTCTATGCGCGCGTGACGGCGGCGCAGAACGCGATTGTCGACGCCAATTACGAAATCTTCACCTATGCCAGGGAGCGCGGCTACGGTCAGATGGGCTCCACGGCGGCCATCCTCGTCTTCGACCCGGCGTCGCGTGCGCGCGCGGCGGTCATTCATGTCGGGGACAGCCGCGTCTATCGCATCCGTCGTGGCTTCGGCGAGCGCCTGACGCGGGACCATCGCGTCGTGGGCGGCAACGCGCTCACGCGTGCGGTCGGCGCGACCGCGACCGTGCGCTGCGACATCCGCGAGGTTGATGTCCAGCCCGGCGACCGCTTCGTGCTGTGCTCGGACGGCGTGAGCTCGGTCATCTCCGATGCGCGCATCGCGGTGTTTGCGAGCGGGGGCGCGCTGGAGGACGCCGCCGGCCGCCTCGCCGAGGAGGTTGTGAAGGCGGGTGCGCCGGACAACTATTCCTTCGTTCTCATCTCGGCATGATCCTTGCCCCTCTTAGAGGCGTGACGATAAGGTGCTTCCGCGAGACGTTCGCCACGCTCTTGCGCGAGGGCGGCTTTACAGAGGCGATCACGCCGTTCATCAGCGCCCTGCCCGGTGTCGACCCGCTGAAGAATGAAGAGTTGAGAATGCGCTCCTCATTCTTCACTCAAAACTCTCAACTTCCCGTGGCCCCCCAGTTCATCGGCAAGGACCCGACTGCCCTGCGCGCCTGCCTGGAACGTGTGCGCGACGTCGGGTTCGCCACGGCCGATCTCAACTGCGGCTGTCCGTTCCCGATGGTGCGGCGGAAGGGGCGCGGCAGCGGACTCCTGCGCACACCTGACGTCCTTCGGAGGCTTCTCGAG
Organism: uncultured bacterium; assembly: GCA_902773015.1. Classification (GTDB taxonomy): domain Bacteria; phylum Verrucomicrobiota; class Kiritimatiellia; order RFP12; family UBA1067; genus UBA1067. The sequence continues at coordinate 13,121 of CACYCW010000215.1, read as the reverse complement.
GTCGGTTGCGAGACGATGGGGCCGGGACGGTTTTCCGTTAAGGCGCGTCTTGGCATCGACCGCACCGACGAGCTGCTTGAGCTGATGCCGATGATCAATGCCTTCCCGCTTCGCTTCCTGACTGTCCACGCGCGCACGGCGCGGCAGATGTACACGGGCGCCTGTGATCTCGAAGCCTTCGCGCGCATCGCGTCCGTCTCCAAGGTGCCCCTCGTCCTCAATGGCGACATTTCCTTTCCACCCCCGGACTCACCCATTCACACGTTCACCCGTTCACCTCTTCGCCCCACGCTCATGGTTGGGCGTTCGTTCGTGCGTGCGCTGGGCGAGCGGGAGGACAGCGGTGAGTTGCTGAGCCGTTACATCGAGGTGTCCTGCGCGGAACTCTCCGGTGAGCGACCCGTGCTGGGGCGCCTCAAGGAGCTGATCGCCTATTGGAAGGACATCCCCCGTTGGCGCCGCCTCTGGCCGGTCATCAAGCTCGCCCGCACCCTGGACGAGCTGCGCGCAGTCGCGCTGACCGAGATTGCCCCCGCATCCCCTGTGGGATTCTGATATAATATGTGACACGGGGTAAGAGAAACAGAAATGGCACTTGAGATATTCTGGAGCGACCGGTTGGAGAATCTGGCGGCGGGGATGTTCGCGAGGTGGGACGCCGCACGCGGCGACCCGTTCGCGCGCACGTGCGTGGTCGTGGGAGACATGGCGACGCGGAACTGGCTGCAGAGCCATTTCCTTTTGGATCGGTCGCCCGGCCAGAAGCGGATTCTCGCCAGCATCGACTTCAAGGCGCTTCCCGAGTTCATCAACGACTGGCTCGCGGCGCAGACGCACGGGGAGGATGGCATGCATCGGCATCCGGCGGACCATCCCTATTCGAAGGACGTCCTCGCGTGGAGAATCGAGGCGATTCTCCGTCACGAGGCGTCAGATCCCGATCTCCGGGTCCTGGCTGACTACGTGCACGGCAAGGACGGCAAGGCGGCCACGCGTCGCCGTTTCGATCTTTCCCTGCGTCTGGCCGAACTCTATGGCGATTATCTGGAGTCAAGGTTCAAGATGCTGATCGACTGGGAGCGTGGCCGCCTGCCGACAGGACCGGACCGTTGGCAGGCGACGCTCTACCGCAAACTGGTCGCAGAGGTTCCCGCGACTTACACGCGCGACTATGAGGCCGCGCTTGCGGCTGATGCCGACCTGGGCAAGGCGTTTGCGAACGGATTCCCGCGATATGAGGCCGTCCACGTGTTCGATGTCGTCGCCGCGCCTCTGCCCTACATGCAGATGCTCGAGCGGATCGCCGCCAGGCTGCCGGTCTGCCTGTGGAATTTCAACCCGATGAAGGACTACTGGCTGGACGGCAAGACGAAGCGGGAGGCGCTGAAAGACGAGGTCCGCCAGCTCAAGGAAGCGCTCAAGAGCGGGAAGGACCTGCCGGACGAACACAAGTCGGGGTTCGACTCGGATGACGAGAAACTGCTGGGGGTGTTGGCTTCGGGCGCCCGGGGCGTCCTTGCCGCGGAAGTGGACATGGAGGGGTCGAACGGCGAGAACTGGCTCGGGGAGAATGGCGTAGAGGAAATTGGCGCGCCAGGCGCCACGCCGGACTTTGACGCCTTGCGCAAGGCCGAGATAGAGGTGCATGTCTGCCACTCCGCCCGCCGGGAACTCGAGGTCGCGCGCGATGCCCTCCATCGCTTCTTCAAGAAGCATCCCGCTGCGCGGCCCCATGAGGCGATCATCCTCTGCGCCGACTGGGATCGCTATTCCCCGCTCGTGGAGTCGGTGTTTGTTTCGACGGCGTCGGGCAAGGTGCCGGTTACGGTGGACGGCGGGGTGAGGGAGGGAACGCCGCTCACGCATTCCTTCGGCGACCTGCTTGCGTTCCGCACTAACCGCTTCGAGGTGAACGCCGTCATGTCGCTTCTCGGCGTCCCGGAGATACGCAACCGGTTCGGAATCGAGACGGACGGGCTCTCGACGCTCCGGGACATGGTGAGCGAGAACAACATCCACTGGGGATATGACGACGATGACGTGCGGTCCATTCTGGGCATTGCGGAAGGCGAGGAGCGGTATCCTTTCACATGGCGCCGCGGACTCGACCGGTTCGTCCTTGATGCCCTCCTGGGGCCGCGCGCCGATGGCAGGGAGCTTGTCGACGCGGGCGTGCTCGGTCGCCTGCAACCCCGCGGGTCGGTGGAGGGCGACCGTGCACGGCTGGTCGGGAGGCTGAACGATCTCGTTATCCGTCTGGCTGAGTTCAGGGGGTTTCTGCGCGAAGATCACACGGTTGAGGAATGGGGCGGACGGTTCCTCTCGGCCATAGACGACTTCTATCTCGCCGACGACGAATCGGCGCGGGATATCCTCGGCATGCGCAAGGCAGTGGAGTCGGTCGTCAGTGCGGCGACGAATGCGCGTAACGCGGCCAAGGCGAAACCTGAGCCGGTGGACGGTGAAATCTTCTGCCGTGCCGTCCTCGATGCCGTGAAGGCGGGACGTCGCCGTGTCTCCGTCAGTTGCGATGCCGTCCGTTTCGCGCCGCTCAACACCGGCACGGCGTTTCCTGCGAAGTTCACCTGGATCTGCGGTCTCAACGACGGCACCTTCCCGCGCGCGGACTACCGGCCGTCGTTCGACCTGATCGGTCGTCGCCCGACACCCTTCGACGTGACGGTGCGCGAGCGCGACAACTTTGCGCTGCTGAAGGCCGCCATGGGATCTCGCGGGACGCTTGCTTTCAGCTACACGGGTCAGAGCATGCGTACCAACGAGAAGATACCCGCCGCCGAGCCGCTTCTCGACCTTCTTGACTGGTTCCGCGCGAGCGATGTTGCGGTCACGACATACCGGCACCCGCTCCAGCCATACAGCGCACGCTACTTTCTTCAGGACGGCGGGGGTGACGGACGGCTCCCGCCCAGTTTCTCCGCCGTCGACCATGATGCCGCCGTCGCCATTCAGACGAGAAAGAAGGTGTCGGAACGTCCGGCGAGCGTCGCGCCGTTCGTCCTGGCTCCCGAAGGCGAGACGGCGATTGAGGTCGACGAGCTGGCCAGCTTCTACTCGCGGCCGAACCGGTTCCTCGCCCGGAACCGTCTCGGTATCCGCATCTCCAAGCCAGGTTACGATCAACTGGACGACGAGGACGGGCTCGACTCTGATCTGCCTCGCGAACTTGATACGGAGCTCCTCCTGACGGGCGACATCGGAAGGATTGACGCCAGCGCTGAGGCCGAGCGCTTGCGGGAGGAGGGCAATTCCCTCACGGCAGAGGAGTTGGCTGTGGCGATGCAGGTGGCTGCCGACGGCGGCGCTGATTACCGGCTGCGCCCTATCGATTACAGGAAGGCGGCCGACCGACTCGGCTATGCCTGCACGGACAAGACGCTTGCGGAAGCGTATGTGGCGTGGGTCAATGACGGCGAAGGCGTGCCTTACAGCTTTGCCGTCGATATTGACGGCAGGAAAGTCGTCCTGAATGGATTCCGCAGGGAGATACGGCTGAAGGTGGAACCGTCCGGCGAGCTTGCGCACACATTTGCTTTTTCGCCCTACAAGGTGATCTATCCCTCGATGCAGACGGCGGCGTGGATACACCACCTGGCTGGTCATGCCGCCGGAGGGTGTTTCGTGACGGTCATGATGTGCAAGGACAACAAGGCGGCCAAGACCTTTCGCCCGATCCCTGCCGCTGAGGCCAAGGCGGACATGGCCAAGATCGTCAAGCAGGCGCTTCAGCCGATGGCTTTTTACCTGGCAGCGGCCATGGGATGGGGTGACGTCCTGCCCGAGGAATTCGCCGCGGTGATCGACGGATACAAGAACAGCCTGTCGACATACGGTACCAGGAAGCGCGGATAGGGGGCGCGAATGTCAGGTCGAATCTTCAACGAGGAGATATTCAAGTCGGGCTTCGCGTTCGATGGACCGCACCTCGTGGCGGCGTCCGCCGGGACCGGCAAGACGTACAACATTCAGAACATCTATGCGCGGCTGGTTGCGGAGCGGGGTTTGCGGGCGCGCGAGATGCTCGTGATGACGTTCACCGATGCCGCCACCAAGGAACTGCGCGACCGCATTCGCAGCGTGCTGACGAATCTCTCGCTGTATCTCGGCGGCGGGCAGGACGAGATCCTGAAGGACGAGCAGGAGGACAGGCGCAGTGAAGAGATCAAGCGCCTCGAACGCCTGCGCGTCTGTGCGAGGGCAACGATCGGCGAAGGCGACGAGAAGTCCGACAGGGTGGCCCGCGCTCGCGTCGAGATCGCGCTCGTGGAATTCGACCAGGCCGCTATTTCCACCATCCACGGGTTCTGCCGCCGGGCGCTCCTGCGCTTCGCCTTCGAGACGGGAAGCGCCTTCCGCTCCGAGTTCGAGGATTCGAAGGCGGATGAAATCGCGCGCCGCGTCCGCGACTGGTGGCGCAAGGAACGCAACCATGCGCCCGAGGGCATCCGGGACGGACTCGACCTCGCCAGACTGCAGGGGTATGCGATTGGGCTTTCCGGCAAGGCGAACCCCATTCCCCTTGAAGACGCCAACGAACCAGCCGAGTCGTTCATGCTGGCAAAGGCGGCGGAATTCGCACGGGAATACGAGGACGACCGCCAGGCGCGCGATACGCAGACGTTTGACGACCTCCTGCACGGACTTCGCGACGCGTTGAGAGAGAAGGTGCAGGGGCCGCACCTCGCCGCACTTCTCCGGGAGGAGTTCAAGGCCGCCCTGGTGGATGAGTTCCAAGATACCGATCCCGTGCAGTACGAGATCTTCAGGCGAGTGTTCCTCGACCCTGCGGCAGTTCCCCGTCCGCCGCTCTTCTTCGTGGGCGACCCCAAGCAGGCGATCTACTCCTTTCGCGGCGGCGACATCTACACCTACAAGGCGGCGGTGGAAACTCCGGAGATCAAGAGCAATTCCTTTCGTCTTGACACGAACTACCGATCTACGGCAGGGCTCATCGCTGCCGTGAACATGATCTTCAAGGACGTCAAGGCCCCGGAGGGGAAACTGCACCGGACGTTTGGCGATGACGCGATCGACTATGAAAACGACCTGCTCGCCTGCGGCGGCGTGGAAGGACTGAAGGTGGACGGCGCGGTCGACCCCCAGCCATTCCGCTTTGTGTGGACCGAGTCGGCGGCGCAGCGTACCGACGCCGTGGTGGACGCCGTGCTGACGACCTTGGAGGAGCAGCGCGAAAGCGGGCTGACGCCACGGGATATCGCGATCCTCGTGTCGTCCCATGGCGCCGCCAGCGAGCTGCGCGGCGAACTCCGCAGTAGAGGGGTGCCGGTTGTGCTGCAGCGGTCGGGGAATGTGTTCGCAAGCGATGTGGCGGACGAGTTTCGCATTGTCCTGCAGGCCATGGCGCTCATGGGCGGCCATGGACAGGTCCGTGCGGCAATGGCGACTTCGTTCTTCACCTATGGTCCGACAGCCCTTGTGGGCGAATCGGCGGACTCTGTTCTGGCGGACATGATCGGATTTTTCGGCGAGCTCAACCGAGTGTGGCAGACGCGCGGCTTCAACGCCGCCTTTGCGGCATTGGAAGCCAATGAGAAATGCGATTTGCGGCGTCGGTTCGCTCGAGAGGAGGATGGTGAGCGCAGGCTGGCGGACCTGCTGCAGATCGTGGAGCTGATGGGAACCGCCACGCGTGAACTCGGGCCGGCTCCTGAATCCCTCGTCAATTGGATGACTGAGCGCATCAACCAATCCGGGGAGGACGGTGCCGAAACCGATTCCGAGGAATATGCCCGAGAGCTTGAAAGCGAGCGCGAGGCGGTGAAGATCATGACCGTCCACGTTTCCAAGGGATTGCAGTTCCCCGTGGTGATCGTGCCGGTGTCCTGCGGCAAGCCTCCTGCGCGTCCCTATTTCTTCCACGACGAGAACGGGCAGCTGACGGTATCCATCAGTCAGGAGCATGCCGAATTCGCCGCCCGGGAGAACGCCGAGGAGACCATACGAAAGCTGTATGTGGCGTTCACGCGCGCCAAGCAGCGGACGATCGTGGTCGGCATCAAGGAGGGTAGGTCTGTCTCCGGCCCACTGCTGAAGCTTGTGGAGAACGCCAAGGCGAATGGGGCGGAGGCGGAGGGGTCGCCGATTCGTTTCACAGATTTCGTGCCGGTTGAAGATGATGAGCGTCGTTATGAGGCATCGAAGGTGACCGATTCCGTGTTCGTCCCTGTCGAGTCGCCGGTGACGTTCGATTGGCGACCGATCCGCGGCAGCTACTCCTCGCTCACTCCCGAAGGGCACGGCAAGTCGGATGACGGGCACGATCTGGATGCGAAAGGAGAGGACAACACGCAGCCGTTGGAGGCCGCCGACGAGGAGAGGCATCCGATCTTTGCCATCGGCGGCGGCGCGAAGACCGGCACCTGCTGGCATGACATCCTCGAGCGGCTGCCGTTTGACGCCGATGCCGCGGCGATTCGCAAGGCGACCGAAGCGGCGATGAGAGTCCATGGGTTGAAAAGGACGTACGCCGCAAAGGAGGGGACCGTGGATGCTGTTGATGTCGTCTCGGAGATGATTGAGGCGACGCTCGACTATGCGCTCACGTCGCCTGCATGGCAGACGTTCTCGCTCCGGGATATCGGACTTGGGGAACGCACCAGCGAATGGGAGTTCGACTTCTCGTCTGCGGCAGCCGCCGACACGATGGTCGACATTGTCGCGATCATGCGGGAGGAATGGGGCGGCGACGAAACGAAAGCTCCGTTCCTCGAGGCGATGAAGAGCTGGTCGCGCACGATTCCCAGGGGCTTCCTGAAGGGGTTCCTCGATTTGATGTTCCGCCATGACGGGTACTATTACGTCGTGGACTGGAAGTCGAACACCATCAACGGTTCGGTGTCCGGATTCGATGTGGCCGGCGTCAGAGCGGAGATGGCATCTGCTGGGTATTTTTTCCAGTACCTGCTCTACTCGGTGGTGCTTCATCGGTTCCTCAGGGAACGACTGGGCGCCGCCTACTCGTGGGCGAAGAACTTCGGGGGCGTGCGCTATTATTTCCTGCGCGGCATAGTCGCGGGCGGTGCGGCGCCGGTCTTCGCGGATCGTCCGTCGGAGCGTCTGCTCGACAGGCTTGCCCGGGTACTGGGATTGGAGGGCCAGTGACATGAAGAAGGCGGTCGGAGATATCGTGTACCGGATGTCCGGGGACGGGGAGCTCGCGAAGATTTGCACACAGGTCATCTCAGACCTCGAGGAGGGCAACGTCTGCCGCAGAATCGAATCCGAAGACGATTTGTCCGTACTTGAGCGGGTGCCTCAGGTCGTGACCCAGGTGGACGGCGATTCGGATGCGGAAACGGTGAAGACGCCGTTCGTCCTGGTCGGCGACCTTTTGTATACCCGGCGGAACTGGCTTTACGAGCAGACGGTGCGGCGGCGCATGCTCGCGATGATCAGCACGTCGGCGGACAGGGACGTGGCGGTGCCGACTGATGGATTCTATTCGGGGCTTCGTGACGAACAGCGAAAGGCGGTCGAGGCGGTGTGCCGCAACCGGTTCTCGATTCTCTCCGGCGGACCTGGCACGGGAAAGACGTTTACCGTGGCGCGGGCGGTGAACTTCATCCGTGAATGCGCCCCCGACCTCCGGCTTGCGCTTGCGGCGCCGACGGGCAAGGCGGCGGCGCGGATGGAGGAGGCGATGAACGCCGCCCTGAAAGCGTCGTGCGTGGGTCCGGACGTGGCGTCGGGGGCCGTTGTCCTGAAAGCGCGGACGCTTCACTCCCTGCTTGAACCCAACTATGATTTCGTCACCTTCAGGCACAACCGCGACTACCCGCTGCCGCTCGATTGGTTGATCATCGACGAGGCGAGTATGATCGACCTGCCGATGATGGCGAAGCTGCTGGACGCCTTGCCGGAGGCATGCCGTCTGACCTTGGTGGGCGATGTTGACCAGCTTGCCTCGGTCGAGCGGGGACACGTACTGGGCGATCTCTGCCGGATGCCTGGCGTGAGCCTTTGCCGTCTTGTGGAAAGCGCACGCTTCCCGTCCGGCGGGGCGGTTGCCCGGCTGGCCGCGGCCGTGAACGGGAACCATGCCGAGGAGGCGCAGGGAATCCTGTCCGCCGGCGGCGACGTCATCTCGTTCGTCGACCTCACGACGGCGAAGCCGTTCGAGCCGCAGACGTGGAAGGGCTTAATGGCGCTGATTGAGAACGGGTTCAAGGCGTTCGCGGAGAGCACGTCTGCGGCGGATGCCCTGGCGCATCTCAATGATTTCCGCGTGCTTTGTGCACTCCGCAATGGTCCGTTCGGAGTCGAGCGGATGAATGCGTTCATCAAGTCGAGGCTGGGCGGGAAGTGCCCTGTGCCGTGGATGATCACGCAGAACGATCACACGCTGGGCGTTTCGAACGGAGATGTCGGAGTGGTCATGCCTGCGGAGCCCGGGGACGCGCAATATGTCTGCCTTGAGGCGCCGGGCGGCATCCGGAAGATCCGCGCCGAGCTGTTGCCTTCGAAGGAGCTGGCGTTTGCCTCGACGATCCACAAGGCGCAGGGGTCGGAGTACGGCGAGGTGGTCATCTTGATGCCGCCACAGGGGGGCAGCCCGATCCTGACACGGGAGATCCTCTACACCGGCATCACACGCACCAAGGGCAAGGTTCACATCTACGCTGGCCTTGAGTCAATAAGGGTCTGTTGCGAACAGAGAGTCGAGAGAGTCTCGGGCCTGCTTGCAGGGAGGTGCGCGAGAAGGGCGAACTCGTCTGCGCAACGGGAATTTTGCTATAATATGTGCCATGGGGACGAGTGATGAGGAATCACCGATGACGGCAAGGCAGACAGTTTTTGGTTTGACGACGGATGCTGTCTTTGCCCAGGCGTCCTTCCAGTTCTGCGGGCACCTTGATGAGTACCTGATTCGCCACGTTCGGCACCTTGCGCTCCTTTACATGCAGACTCGATTCGGGACGGGCGGCCATGTCATCCGCTTTTACGAGGAGGGTCGACTTGTCGGCGAGCGGCGGCTCAGATCCGCGAAGGGGATTGTGGGCTACTATTGGCTCTGGCTCTGGCACTGGCACCGCGAGCTGAAGCGCTTTGCGCGGCAGCATGAAAGCACAGTCGCGATTTTCGAGCATCCACTTGGCGCGGTGGGTCTGTCGCTTCGTCGCAATGTGCGGCATGTCTTCTGGCAATGGGACTATTTTCCCAGCACTTCGATATTCGATAACGCCTTCAACGCCGTGGCGCGGCACTATGCGCCGCAGTGTACGGCCTACCATCCCTTGACCGCGGCGATTGGGCGCGCGATGGGCTTCCCTGAGGCGAAGGAGCTGATGCTGGGCGTGACGCCACCGACGAGGTTCGGCGACCCGAAGTCGAATCGACTGCTGATGGTCGGGCAGCTCCGAGCAGGTCAGGGCATCGAGAACGTGCTGGACTTCATTGCCGCGCACTGCGACTACACGCTCTCGCTCATCGGTGCGGCGGCAAACGGATTCGAGCATGAGATTGCCGAGCGCATCACCGCGGCGCACATGGCGGATCGCGTCCGCTTCCCGAATCGATTCGTGACGGATGAGGAGCTGCGTGAAGAGGCAGCGAAGTGCTTTGCCGCGCTGGCACTCTACGACACCTCGCCGGACAACCTCACGCACTACGCCGACCCCGGCAAGGTGAAGAGCTCGATCGAGATGGGACTCCCCGTGGTGATGACGCGCATCTCCGACATCGTTCCGTTTGTCGAGCGCTTCCGCGCAGGTGAAGTCATCGACTCCCCTGCCGACCTCCCCACCGCGCTTGAGAAAATCCGCCGCGCCCCCGAAGCCTATTTTGCGGGGTGCCGCGCCTTTGCCGACCATTTCAACTGCGAGACCTACTACGATAGTCTATGAAGGTTCTGTTTGTCGATCATGCCTGCCACCAGCTGACAAAGTCGTTCGACTTCTTTCGCGATCTGGTGGCGTCCGCACATGAGACGGATACGTTTTACTATGAACAGCATTACCACTGCAATCTGCCGCGCGCGAAGGTAGACTGGGCGGACATCATCGTTTTCTGGGAGTTCATCCCGTTTCGGTTTGCTTGCGGAGTGCCGGGCAAGCGTTGCGTGTTTCTTCCCATGTATGACAACGAATGGGGGTCGAAGGGGCTGTGGCAGCGGCTGGCATTGCTGGGGATGAACGTCGTCTCCTTCTGCCGTGCAGTTGGCGACCATGCGCGGCGGTGTGGAGTCGGGAATGTCCTGGATGTTCGGTTCGCCTTCGATCCTGCGAAGTTCAGGGGAATGTCCGGCGATCCGCGCAAGGTCCTGCTCTGGGAGCGTGGCGACGTCTCCTTCTCGGCCGTCAAGGCGATGTTTCGACCGGAGGATGTTGACAAGGTCGTCATCATTCGGCGTGATGAGGAAGGTGTCGAGTACGAGCCGATTTCGGATGAGGATCAGGCGGTGTATCATGTCGAAATCAAGGGAGGCTGCTTCTTGCCCAAGGACGAGTACATTGCGATGCTGTCAGAGCCCGGCGTCTACATCGCGTCGCGCCGCAGTGAGGGCATCGGCATGGCCTTTCTTGAGCAGATGGTGATGGGCAAGTGTGTCATTGCGCACAACGCGCCGACGATGAGCGAATACATCGAGAGCGGTAAGAATGGCATACTCGTCGACATGCGCCATCCGCGGCGAATCGGCGCCGAGGAAGTTGCGGCAGCGCGGGAAGGCGTGGCGGCATCGGCGGTGCAGCTATTTTGTGTATGGCAGCAGGACGAGAAGCGGATTCTCGCGTTCTTCGACGAAGTTCTTCGCCGTCCGCCACTTCAATCGCCTTGGTCAGTCCAGTCGATTCTTTGGTATGCGTTCTATTGGCTGGAAGGCTTTGTGATGAAGCTAAAGCACTTCTAAGAGAGGATCAAGGCAACGATGAAGAAAAACGACGCGTTTTCGTGACGTATGCAGATGCCGCCTATGCGGGGAGTAAGCGGAGTCGACTGGCGAATTCGATTCAGTCATTGGTGCGGGCCCTGAAGATGTGTCCGTGGAGGTTCGTTCGGCTCCAGCATTTACAAACGGGACATTTGGCTTTGTGCCGACATTATACCATTTTGATTTGCTCTGTACAATGGCGGGTGGGATTGCCAACGGAATTTTGATATAATACGCGCTATGACAGGGATCGAGGGAGAAGAGGATCGGCCTGTAGGGTTGGGAGAACGCAAGACGGCCCTCGTCTTGCGACTTTCAATCATCATTGTCACTTGGAATGGTGATGACCTGTTGAAGAACTGCCTTGATTCCATTCGCGTGGTCTACGGTGACGTGCCGGAGATTGTGGTTGTTGACAATGCCAATGCTGCATCAACTGCCGCGCTTGTTGCAGCCTATCCCAACGTTAGGTACGTTGCCGCGCCCGAGAACCTCGGCTTTGCCGGAGGAAATAACCTCTCCCTGCCGCATGTGACGCGCGACATCATTCTCCTCCTCAACAACGACACGGTCGTCCACGCCGACTCGTTCACCCCGCTTATTGAGTTCCTGGATGCGCATGAACGCGTCGGCATCGTGCAGGGAACAATGAACATACCTGGTCTTGGGAACAGACTTGATGACTGCGGTGTGCTGATGATCCCGTTTGGCATCCAGCGTCATCTTCATCATGGCGAGCCGACTGAGACGACAGTGCTTGCGCCGCGCAAGGTGTTTGCCGTCAAGGGTGCCATGATGATGTTCAAGCGCGCTGTCCTTGCGGATGCGGACGGCCTGTTTGATCCGAGCTTCTGGTCGTACTTCGAGGAGACCGACTTCTGTCATCGCGCGCGTAACCGTGGCTGGGAGTCCTGGTTTGTGCCGACGCCGCCAATTGATCATCTCTGTGGGCGGACCGCCGGGCGATTCAAGCGTGAGGATATCATGGCGCGTTATTTTCGCAATATCCTCGTCTCATTTCATCGTAACTTTGGCTTCTGGGGGCACGTCTTCACCATCCCGTGCTTCGCCCTCATCGCCTTCGTCTATTCGCCAAAGGCGTTCGTCAAGGCGGTTCGGCTATTGCGGGTTGCCCGGTGATTTTTGAAGCCTCAAAATTTGCGCAGCAAAGCGGTCGTTTCGGGATCACGACGGCTAACCGACGGCGAACCTTCCATTGGCTGTTCTACACTGACAGCGGCCTTATGCGTTCGCGGACTGAGATGCGGTACGCTATCGCGCTGGCGGGAGTGCGTTGAGAACTTGCTGGATGCCGCGTTTGGAGACTTTGCACTGGGCTTGAGCTCGTCCCCAGGCCCTGCAGTCGAATCCAGACGTCATTTTCGACAGTGCCCATGTGAAGATTTCATGAAGGATTGGTGTCTTCAAGAGCAGAAATATGAGTCGTTTGATGGCAAGGCGACGCCAAGGAACGAGTCGATGAATTCCGCCTTTGTGCTGCCAAACGTACTTGTCTGCGAATGCGTGCCAAAGGAAAAAGGATCCGTTGGCAACGATTGAAAGTCGTGACAGCCACGGGGCGCCAACCACATAATGCACGACAGGTCTATCCATGAGCGTCCTGTCATCTAACAGGAAGTGGAACAAATCATACTTTGGGGGAATGATCGTTACATTCCGCCCATTGAAAAGAACGTTTAATGCCGTTTGGTCGGCATGTGTTGTCTGCGGGTGTCGGAGGAAAAATTCGGAAAGGCGATTCGGTATGTTGTTTTCTCGGAACTTCTTGAGATTCATCAACATGACACCCGAGCAAAAGTACTTGTTTGTTTGAAGGTTGATCCCCATCTCGTCCTTTGCCCATTGCGCATCGATACGAGGTGCGTCGGGATTGCCGTCGAGTGATGCACATACGTATGACGAGTCATCGGCAAGGGCAAAATGCGCTTCAGGCGAGGCCAGATAGAGAATGTCACAGTCTACGTAGAGCGCCCAATCAACACTGGGGAGAAGTGTGGCATAAAAGCACCTGACGGCCGCCATTTTGGACTGTGCATAGCTGGGAAGCCGTGAAAGAAGCAGTTCGTCGCAGACATGTTGAATGATACGGCTTTTGGCGTGCAGTCGTCGCAGCGTAGTGTGCAGAAACTCCAACGTGACGCCGTTGACGGGCTTGTCCCATCCCGTTGGCGGAATGAAAACGTGAAAAACAAGT
>CACYCW010000214.1 GCA_902773015.1 uncultured bacterium | reverse complement strand
CATTGGCGGAGGGTGAGGGATTCGAACCCCCGGAGGGCTTGCGCCCTCAACGGTTTTCAAGACCGCCGCGTTCAACCACTCCGCCAACCCTCCAGAAAATCACATGCCGCCAGCGCCGGGGCGGCGCCGGGTGTCAGGGCAACGCCGCGCCGACAAGCCGCGAGACGAGCTTGCCGTCAGCCTGGCCCTTGACGCGCGCCATCACCTCTTTCATCACCTTGCCCATATCCCTCTTCGATGTCGCGCCGGTCGCGGCGACCGCCTCCTTCACGATCGCGGCGACCGCCTCCTCCGAAAGCTGCTCTGGCAGATAGGCCTTCAGAAGCTCCATCTCCTTCTTCTCGTTCTCCGCCAGGTCGCCCCGCCCCGCCTGGGCGAACTGTGCGATCGACTCCTCGCGCTGCTTGACGCCTTTCGCGATCACCGAGAGGACGACCTCGTCGGTCATCTCCTTGCCGGCGTTGACCGTGAGATCCTTCGCCTTCGCGATCACCCCGCGAATGGCATTGACCGACCCGGTGTCCCGGGCCTTCATCGCGGCCTTCATGTCGTCCATCAGTTTCTCGTACAGCGCTGCTGCCATGGCTCTCTCCTTTTTCCAGCTCCGCATATTATATCAAATTTACGCGCCGAGGACTTGCACGGGGTCAGGGGCGCGTGACGGTCACCGTGCGGCTCGCACGTGAGGTCGCGATGCGACGCCAGTCCTTGAAGAGCTCGTAGAACGATGGCGCGAACCATGCATCGGCATGGCGATGAACGTGACGTGTCAGTCGGATGACGGCACGGTTGTCCTTCACCTCGGAAGTGACCTTGCCCTCCAGCCAGATCTCCGTCGGATTAAGCGGATTCGCGAGCACAAAAGGCTTCGGCAGGCACTCGATGCGGGTGTAGCCCTCGGGAAAGACGATCATCACCTCCTCCGACTCCTCCTCCGAGGCGCCGGTCGCGAACGGCGTCCGCCGTGCGTGGCCGGTGCAGTTCGGAATCGACGACAGGAGCGGCGGCACCTGGATCGTCATCGCGTCGCCCTGCACGACCGCGTAGTCGGGCACCAGGCAGGTGAAACGACGGCGCGCCGGATACGAGGTGATGTCCGCCTCGAGATCGCTCGTCGCAGCCGCCGCCTGCGAGATGGCGCCAAGTAGCGACTGGTAGAGTCGGGAACGGTCTTCGGGCAGGATCTCCGCATACTTCTGGCGGAAGGCGTTCACCGCCGGACCGTACATCAGGCTCTCGACCGTGAGGTCGACCGCGCCGTTCTCGCGGATGTCCCAGGTCGTGCGTTCCACCTCGCGCTGCGCGAAATCCGTGCGCGGCACCGTGACGATGCCAAACTCCCCGCTCGTCGGGTCGAAGTAATCGCAGCCCTGGTAGGCGCTCGGCCCAATCTCGGCGTACTCGTTCTCGCGGCCGATGAAAACCTCCTGATCCTCACCGCCGAGGCCGAGGAAGCCGCCCGTGCGCCAGCGCACGCGGCAGAGCGGCGTCGCGAACGCCCGCACGTTGGGCTTCTCGAGGCGAATGCGCCGCCGGACGGATTCCGGCTCATCCGCGTCATTCGCCACGAACACCACGTCCGCACCCAGCCCGGCTTCGCGCAACAGCGCGCACATCGTGCGGATGTAATCGAGGCCAGCGGCATACCGCTCCTTCAGCACGATGCCCGGGTCGGTGAGCTGCAGGTCCAGCGGCAGCTCGTAGAGACCCGGGCCGGCACATTTCACGTACTTCGCCATCCAGTCCCTCACCTGCCGGATGGTGGCGATCTCATCGGCGTCCTCAAGCCCAGCAAGGGCTTCCGCCCCCTTAGGGGCCTCTCCGATTTGCAGGTCGACCGCAGCGAAGCGGTTCGACGAGACGATCACCTGATCGCGCCAGAGCGCAGCGGACGGCTGAAGGGGCTCGCGCGGCAGGCGGCGCGGACGGACGACCTCGCGCTTCCAGTCGTTCACCCGCACGACGCGCCGCTCGACGGGCTCGAGCGAGTCGAAGTTGAATGTGCCATAGAACGCCACCGGCGCGTTCGTGACGGCACGCACCGTCACATAGGAGATGACGCTGCCGATTTCGACTGAAGGCAGGTTCACGACGAGAAGGCGGCTCGCCGGGTAGCGCGGAGCGGATGCAGCCCATCCGCAGTCCATCACGTTCATCTCATGATCGGAGACGGCGGAGACCTTGCCGTTGCGGTTGCTCACGACGGCAGAGAGGATGCCGATCCGCTCGACCTGCGGATTGAAGCTGAACTTCAGCTCGGCGGAGCTCTTCTTGCCGGCGTAGGTCAGCACCTCCTTGACGACCCGGTTCGTCGTCACCCACGCGCTGTCGGAGAAGACCGTCGTCTCGACCGAGTCCAGCAGCCAGCGCACGTCCGCGCCATTGGCCGGGTCCTTGCTGAAGACGGGCCGCCGCCGATCCGACGCCTCCTGGCGCTTGATTTCCTCGCGCAGGTCGGCATAGGCGGATGGCGAGAACTCCACCGCGCTGACGGTGGTCGAGCGGGACGCGCGCAGCGTGCCGTTCGTGACCGCGAACCGCCGCGTGACGCGGAAGCCTCCGTCCCACCCGGCTTCCGCCGGCGGCAGTTCGCGCACCGGACCGAGCGCCTCGCCGAGATCGAGCGTGAGCGACTCGTCGACGCGCGCCGTCGTGTCCAGGACAAGCGGGAACCGGCGCTTCTCAAGCGACGTGTTGCCGCGCAGGAGAAAGTTGGCCGTGCCGAGCGTGCGGGAGACGAACGGCGCCGACAGCTCCTCGCGCGTCTCGCCGCGCAGGATCGTCTCGGGGAGGCGCGATGCGAGGCGCACCCGTAGCGGCTTCTCCGTGTCGCGCAGGTCCTTCGGCTCGATCTCGCAGCGGATGAGCTCCGCGCCGGACGCGATGGCCTTCACCGCCCGCTCGAAGAACTTCTCGCGGTCCTCGGGCTTGAGCCGAAGGAACGTCGACCGGTAGATCGTGTCGTTGATGCCGCCGAAGCGGATGTCGTTCTCGAGGAAGATCGCCCCGTCCTTCGAGAGCGTGCCCGTCGATTCCGCCTTCAGGAGGTTGGCCTCCGGCGTGGGAACGGGCGAGATCGCGAGCTTCTCGCCTTCGGGCCGCGCCACGAGATAGCTGTTGTTGCAGAGGTAGGCGGGGAAGAGGTCCTTCGTGCTCTCGTTCGTCGGATCCATCAGGATGTAGGGATGAGGGATGGGGGATGAGGGTTCGACGGCGACGATGGCGTGATTGAAGAACGGCTGGGGCACCTCGGGGTCGTGTTTCGCGCCGACGTGGATCAGGACGGGAAATGCCTTGAAGCCCGCGAGACGCAGCATCGCCACGAGAAGCCCGGCCTTGTCGCGGCAGACGCCGTAGCGGTTGTCGAAGGTGATGTCGACATCATGCGGCGCGTAGCCGGGTGACGTGTCCTCCATCGTGAGCCCCATGTAGCGGATCTCCTGCGAGACGAACCTGAAGACCGCGCGAAGACGATCCATCTCCGGGGCGGCCTCGCCGCCCGCGCCCGCGACAAGCTCGCGCACCTTGGCGATCATCGCCGCGTTGGTCTTCGCGAGATGGGGGGCGCAGAGGTCCCAGTACCAGCGTGAGATCTCCGGCCAGTCCGCCGCGGTCGAGACGCGCACGTTCTGCACCTGAGTGTAGAGCGGCGGCATGTCCGGCTCCGGGAACGCCTGCGGGGAGTTGGTGGCGGTGAAGACGTGGACGGTCGAGCCGTCCGCGAGCGTCGTCACGTTGGAGACCACGTTGCCGAGCGGGTGCCGGACGGCGATGCGGCGGAGCGGAAGCGCCGCCGGGGCGGTGATCTCGTAGACCGAGCGGACGATCGGGCGGCTCCACTCCATGACCGCGATGTCCGCCCACTTGCCCTCGCAGCGCGGCTTCAGGACTTGCTTGGTCAGCCGCACGTGGAGGATGTCGCCGATCCGCAGGCCGGGCACGGTGCAGGCGATGTGGCGGTCGAGCGGATCGTAGATGTTCGCGCCCATCGAGCCGTTGTCCGTCGACTCCTTCATCGTCGCGGAGACGTCGACTTCGCGCTCGACGCCGTTCGTGCCGACGATGCCGACGTACGCGATCGCCGCGGTGCCGTAACGCTTCGAGTAGTCGAACGAGACGGAGCTTTCCGACCGCCGACCCTTCTCGGTGAGGATCTTCGTCCAGCAGTCGTTCGTCAGCACGTAGGTGCCGTTCGGGTTGTAGCGGACGCGCTCGATCTCCTCGACGGTGACGGCGTCCGCGTCGGGAAAGCGCTCGCTGGTGATGTCCGCCGCAGCGGTCATGATCGCGGCGGTGGCGCAGATGAGTACGGCCGTCATGTCAGGTCCCTCGTGAAAAGGCTAGTCATTTTCATGGTGGGCATTATATTTTGTTTTACGGACGATGTCAAGGGGCAGTCAATCCCGTGCGGCGTTTTTTGCTATAATGTGCGGCATTTCGACAGCGCCATCGGAAAGGTGGCGGTGAGGAGTGAAGGTGTGGCATGAGCAAGACAAGCGTGAAGTGGCGCAGGGAGATGCGCAGTCTCTGAAGGCGTGTGCATGAGCTGGACGACCTGGATACTGGCGAGTTCGGTCTTTCTCGCGCTGTACGACCTCGCCAAGAAGGCGAGTGTTCGCGACAACGCCGTCCTGCCGGTGCTCCTCGTCTCGACCTGCTGCGGGGCGGCGGCGTTTGCGCTCGGCACGGCGGTCAGCGGGAGACTCGGCGCGGCCCTGACGGCGGACGGCGTCACCCTAGCGCTCGCGGCGGCGAAGTCCGTCATCGTGGCGACCTCGTGGATCTTCACGTTCTGCGCGCTGCGCACGCTGCCGATCACGATCGCGACGCCGATCCGGGCGTCGGCGCCTGCGCTGGTGTTCATTGCCGCGTTCTTCCTCTACGGCGAGGTGCCGTCGTTCGTACAGGCGATCGGGATGCTGGCGGTCTTCGGCGGCTACTGGGCCTTTTCTTGGGCGGGACGCCATGAGGGAATCGACTTCCTGCGCAACCGGGCGGTGTGGTGCGCGATCGCGGGCGCGTGCTTCTCGGCGTTTTCGTCGATCTGGGACAAGTACGTCTTCCAGGTCGTCTCGGCCCCGGTCGAGGCGGTGCAGTTCCACTTCCAGCTGGGGCTGGTGGTTGTCTACGCGACGCTGCTCGCCGGGCAGCGCCTTCTGCGCCTGCCGCACGCCCGCTTCGAGTTCCGCGCGACGATACCGGCCGTCGGCATCCTGCTTGCGGCGGCGGACTGGCTGTACTTCAAGGGGCTGGCGGTGCCCGGCGCGCCGATCTCCGTCGGTTCGCTGCTGCGGCGGTTCTCGGTGGTCATCACGTTCGTGCTCGGGGCGCGGTTCTTCCACGAGACGAACTTGCGGCGCAAGGCGCTGGCACTCGCCGCGATTCTCCTTGGCGTTCTCCTTCTGGCCTGCTGATGCGAGCATGCGTCCGGTTTGGCGCGGCGAGCGACCGCACGCTGACAGAACACGCCTACACGCACCGAACATAGCTGTCGTTGAGGTCATCCCGGATTTTGCCACATTATTTAGAAGCTAGTGCTCAGTCGGCAATTTTCGATGACAAACTACCCGGCCAAATGTGATATAATCAGAGGCCATGAAAACGATTATTATTTTGGCGACGGTGATCGCTTCGGGTGCGTGGGCATCCGATCGGCCGATTGGCGTGTTCGATTCCGGCACCGGCGGATTGACGGTGCTGGAGAAACTGTTGGCGGCCGATGCGTTCGACAACGTGACCGGCGAGCAGGTCGCTGACGGAAAGCCCGACTTCTCGTCCGAGAACTTTGTCTAT
>CACYCW010000213.1 GCA_902773015.1 uncultured bacterium | reverse complement strand
TCCTCCTGCACGAAGAGATCGCCGCCCTGGGCCGCATCAAGCGGACGTGCGAGCGTGAAATGACGCGTCAGGTTGAGACGCGGGTCGGCGACCGGCGTCACGTAATGCGACTTGAGCCCGATGAACGTCTGCAGCACGTGCAGCCCGGGCACGATTCCCGCCGCCTTGATCTTCGCGAGCATCTCTCGCAGCGACTTGAGCCCCTCCGGATAGGCGTCGGAGAGCTCGTAGTCGGCGATGCCGCCGTAGCCGCGATCGCCCTGCGCGCCGGTGCAGAGCGCGGGATAGTAGATGAGCATCAGGCCCAGGCCGCCACGCTTCGCGACCGCGATGTGCTCGTCGACGTTCGAGGGATTCACCTGCGACGTCCAGTAGATCGAGCGGTTGATGCTGTCGGCGTCACGTCGGCTCTCGACGCCGAGCGGCAGGCCGAGCCCGCGCTCCATCGCCCCGACCGCGTCAAGAAAGGAACCCGTTCCCGCCGCCACGAGCGCGGCGCGCGCGCCGCGCAGCCGCAGGCTCCGGTGCGCATCGGCGTAGAGGATGTGGAAGCCGTGCCGCCTCTCGTTGTCCGCCCAAGTGTACGGCTCGGCCGCCATCAGCGCGAGCGCCGACGAATCGTCCCAACTCGTGTTCATCCAGTCGCCGAACTGCGTGCGGTCCTTCACCGGCAGCGCCAGGAAGCGCAGGCTCCTCACCGGCGGATAGGTCATCTGGAGGTGGTTCGCGCCGCGCGGACCGAGATCGAAATCGACAAGTTCGAAGGCGAGATAGTCCGGCGCCTCGGTCACACGGATGAGCGCCTCATAGGAGATGAGCTCGAAACCGACGCGCAGCAGGTCGCCCTCGCGGCGCACGCGGTCGGCGCGGAAGGTCGTCTGCTTGTTCGAAAACGTGAGCTTCACCTCGTTGTTGAACGGACGGTCCTGCGTCACGCTGAACGCGGGCAGGGGCTCGCGCGTGTCGAGCATTTCCGCTCCGGTCGCCTTCACGACCAGCGACTTCGCGATGGCATCGCCGCCGATCACAAGCCGAAAGCGGGCGTTCTCGAGAGTGACATCCGGCGCCGTCGCCGCGCCGCCGACCATCGTCGCCGCGACTGCCACGGCGAGAAGAGAGCATCTTGTTGCGATTTTCATGCAGAATATTATACCAAAATGACGCCGCCGCGTCATCTGCGCATTTCAGGCGCGGACGCGGAACATGCGGGAGGCCGCGACCAGGATGGCGACAAAGCCGAGGACCGACCAGACATCCGGAACCTGGGCGAAGAAAAGATAGCCGAACGCAGCGGTGAAGAGGATGTTTGAGTAGTCGTAGACCGCGATCTCCCGCGGCGCCGCGTAGCCGTACGCGAGCGTGATGCCGAACTGGCCGATCGCCGCGCCCGCCCCCGCGCCGAGGAGGATGAGCACCTGCGCACCTGTCATCGGGTCGAATCCCGCCGCCATGAACGGCACCGAGGCCAGGCACGAGAACGCGCTGAAGAACAGCACGATGAACGCCGGGTTGACCGCGAGCCGGCGCAAGGCACGCACGCAGGCGTACGCGGAACCGGCGCACACCCCGCCCAGGAGCCCCGCCGCGAGCGGAAACGCCGCCGCGCCGGCGAAACCCGGCTTCGCGATCAGCACCACGCCGACGAAGGCCAGCAGGAGCGGCACGAGCTGGCGCCGCGTCGCCCGTTCGCCAAGGAACGCCCAGGCGAAAATCACCGTAAAGAACGGCGCAGTCTTGTTGAGGGTCTGCCCCTCGGCAATCGTTATGTGGCTGAGCGCGTAGAAGTTCGCGAAGATGCCGATCGTGCCCAGCGTCGAGCGCAGCAGGAGCAGCCCGATGACCTTGGCCCGGCCCCGAGCGCCATCGGGTACAGTCGGCCGCTCTCGATTGCCGTCGATGGCGTTCGCTTGCCATTGGTTGCCGTCGACCGCCGCCGCGGCGCGGGCGCGCCACCAGGCGACAGCGGCGATCATCAGCGCCACCGCATTGCGGAAGAACCCCTTCTGGAAGCTCGAGATCGGCGAGCCGTAGTCATCGCACAGACGAACAAACAGCGCCATCAGGGCGAACCCGAAGGCGCTGGCGACGATGGCGATGATCCCCTTGGCCTTACCGCTCGTCATTGCGGCGCTCGAGCTCGGCGCGATAGGCGGCGAGATCGACGGGCGCGCGCGCGACGCCGGTCGCGACCGCCGCCGCGGCGACGGCATGGCTCACCTCGACGAACAGTCGTCGGTCGAATGGCTTCGGGATGATGTAGCCCGTGCCGAACTCCAGCGTCTCGTTCGGATAGATTGCCTTCACCTCGTCCGGCACCGGCTGCCGCGCGAGCGCGGCGAGCGCGTTCGCCGCGGCGACCTTCATCTCCTTGTTGATGGTCGTCGCCCGAACGTCCAGCGCCCCGCGGAAGAGGTAGGGGAACCCGAGCACGTTGTTGATCTGGTTCGGGTAGTCGGAGCGCCCGGTCACCATCACGTACCGCCGGCCGGCGAGTGCGCGCGCCACCTCGTCCGGCGCGATCTCGGGATCGGGATTCGCCATTGCGAAGATCGCGGGAAACTCGCTCATCACCTTCACGTCCTCGCCCGTGAGGACGTTCGCCGCGGAGACGCCGATGAAGACGTCCGCCCCGACGAGCGCCTCGCGGAGCGTCCGCGCCGGCGTGTCGACGGCGTGCCGCGCCTTGAACGGGTTGAGGTCGGTGCGGTCGGTGCGGATCGTCCCCTTCGTGTCGCACATCGTGACGTCCTTCACACCCGCGGCCTTGCACATCTCGCAGATGCGGATGCCGGCGGCGCCGGCGCCGTTCATGACAACCTTCAGGTCGGCGAGCTCGCGCCCGGCGAGACGCGCGTAGTTCATGACGCCCGAAAGCGAGATGACGGCCGTGCCCCATTGGTCGTCGTGGAAGACGGGAATGTCCAGCGCGGCGTCGAGGCGGTCCTCGATCTCGAAGCAGGCGGGTGCGGCGATGTCCTCGAGGTTGACGCCGCCGTACTGCGGGGCGATTGCCTTCACCGCGGCGATCACGCGCTCGGGATCGGTGCGTCCCTCATTCCTCCCGTCTCGGCGGCAGCAGTTGAGCGGCACCGGCCAGGCGTCCACGTCACCGAATGCCTTGAAGAGCACGGCCTTGCCCTCCATCACCGGGATGGAGGCCGTGGCGCCGAGGTCGCCGAGCCCGAGAATCGCCGTACCGTCCGATACGACCGCGACGAGGTTGGGCTTTGCCGTCACCTCGTAGACGCTCTCGGGGCGCGCCGCGATCTCCTTCACCGCGTGGGCGACGCCGGGCGTGTAGGCGAGGCACAGGTCGTCCTTCGTCTTCAGCGGCTTCGGCAGCCGAACCGCGACCTTGCCGCCCCGATGGAATCCCAGCACTTCCTCCCTGTCATACCTGGCCATTGTCCTGATTCCTTTCTGCTCCCCGCGCGCCGCTAGAGCGCGCTGCCGGGGAAGAACGTGCCGACCGAGCGGCCGGCGAGAAGCGGCGCGAGCACCGAGCGCCGTCCGTTGGCGATGTAGGCGTCGATTCCGCTCGCGACCGCGGCCTTCACCGCGCGCAGCTTCGAATCCATCCCGCCCTTCGAGAGCCGCCCCTTCTCGTTCGCCCGCACGAGCCGCTGCGCCTGGCGGAAGTTGCGCACGACGGGGATGCGACGGCCCTGCGCGTCAAGAAGCCCGTCGACCGTCGTCAGCAGCACGAGCGTGTCCGCCTTGACGAGCCGGGCGATGAGGAACGCGAGCCAGTCGTTGTCGCTGAACGACGCGCCGCGCAGTTCCTCGTTCGCCACGACGTCGTTCTCGTTGATGATCGGCAGGATGCCGGCGAGCACGAGATGCTCGAGGGCGCGGCGAACGTTCTGCGCGCGCTGGTGCGACTCGAAGTCGTCATGCGTGAGGAGCACCTGGCCGATCTTCACGCCGTGCGCCGCGAAAAGCCGCTCGTATTCGAAGATGAACCGGGCCTGGCCGACCGCCGCGCACATCTGGACGTCGTTAAGGTCGGTCGGACGCGCCTTCAGCCCGAGCGACTCGACGCCTGCGGCGACGGCGCCCGACGAGACGAAGATCACCTCGTCGCCGCCCTTCGAGAGCTCGCTCAGCTGGGCGACGAGCCGCCGCAGCGCCGCATGGTCAGGCTTGCCGGCCCTCGAGGCGATCGCGTGCGTGCCGACCTTGACGACGATGCGCATCACGCGCCGAGCTGAAGCCGGCAAAAGCGCTTGACGGTGATCGGCACGCCGATCTCCTTGGCGACGCCGGCGAGATACTTCTCGACGGTGAGGTCGCCGTCGGCGACGTAATCCTGCTTCAGGAGGCAGATCTGGGTGCAGAACTTCGCGGCCATGCCCTTCTTGATGCCGACGAGCGCCTGCTCCGGCGGCAGTTTGCCCTTCTGCTCCTTGAGTGCGTTGAGCTTGATCTCGAGCTCCGCGTCGATCTCGGCCTGCGGCACGTCCTCCGGCGCGATGTACTTCGGGGCGTTCGCAGCGACCTGCAGACAGATCATGTGCGCCGCCTCGTCGAGTTTCGCGTCCGCCTTCTCGCAGGCGAGCTCGACGATGACGCCGATCTTGCCGCCCATGTGGATGTAGCCCGAGAGGACGCCCGCGCCCTCGAGCTGGAAGCGCTCGCTGCGGCGGATCTTCACGTTCTCTCCAGTCTTGGTAAGCAGCATCTTGTAGTCGTCGGCGAGCGTCTCGGCGATGTCCTTGCCCTCGAGCGCCACCTTGGCCGCGTTCGCGCAGAACTCCTTGTAGGCGTCGGTGTTGGCGACGAAATCGGTCTCGCAGTTGACCTCGGCGAGGGCCATCGCCTTGCCGTCGGCGGCTGTGGCGAGCGAGATGATGCCCTGCTTCGACTCCTTGTCAACGCGCTTGGCGGCGACCGCGAGCCCCTTCTCGCGCAGGTACTTCACGGCCTCGTCCATGTTGCCGTCGGTCGCGGTGAGCGCCTCCTTGCAGGCACCCATGCCCGCGGCAGTCGCCTCGCGAAGCTGCTTGATCATGTCAATGGTGATCGTCATCCTGAGATTCCTTTCATTATGCTGTGTCAGTCGATTGATGTCGAGGGGCATCGACCGCTGTCGACAGCCCCCCGATCGGATCAGGCCTCGGCCGGCGTCTCAGTCGCAGGAGCGGCCTCGGCGGCGGGAGCAGGCTCGGCGGCGGG
>CACYCW010000212.1 GCA_902773015.1 uncultured bacterium | reverse complement strand
CGCCCCGATGACAAGCGTAAACGGCTTGTCGGAGACTCCGATGCCGTTGTCCGCCCGCACGGTGAACGAATACGAACCCGGGGTAGCGACCCTGCCGGTAAGGACGCCGAGCTTCGCGTCGAGCGACACGCCCGCCGGCAGTTTGCCCTCGACGACAGAGAACGCAAGTCCGTTGCGGTCACCCGTCGTCGGGAACGCATACATGAAGTCTCGCGCCGGCGTCGCGCCGTACACCTTCGGCCCGTTTATCTTGGGCGCGCCCTCGTTCCAGGCGGCCATGCCGCTGAGGGCCGCCGCGCTCGCGAATACGGCAAACACCAGATTCTTCATATCATGTCCCCCTGTCTTCCTTTGTTCTTTCAGCATTTCAGCAAAATACGTCAGCCGGCGGCCGCGGCAAGCTGGTCGATCCCCTCGAGAATCGAGTCGATGGAGACCTTGCCCCACTTCAGCTTCTCCTCGGTGCAGGCGGCCCATGGGGCGGTCATGAAGCCGAGCAGCCGCTCCGGGGCAATCACCTTGCGGGCAAGTCCGACGACACCCGCCATCACGTAGTCGGCGTTCTTCCCGGCCTTAATGTGCTCTTCGCTGCACCAGTTGGACCCGCACGGGATCTGGTCAAAGCCGGCGGCCTCCAGCTTGGCGAACGCCCGAACTTTCGCACCGTCCCCTTTCGCATCCATGTTCGGGTCGAAGCCGTGCAGGTTGTTGTCGTAGTACCAGTTGGACTGCACCACGCTCTTCGGACAGAGCTTAAAGAATCGCTCGGGTTCGCTCCACCAGCAGTGGTCGCTCCAAATCCACGCCCGCACTCCGCACTCCTCTGTGCACTTGACCGTGTAGAGCATATCATGCCACCAGAGGTCGCCCTGGCGGGCCACTGCGTAGTTGCACTTCTTCTGGTAGTTGACGTGCTCCTCGTCCCAACCAAGATGAAAGAACCTCGGAGTGTCGAATATCTCGCAGACGTCGCGTATGAGTTCCTTGCAGACCTTATAGTAGGGCCTTGTGGAGACCATGCGGTGGTACTCCTTGAGCCAGGCGTCGTGCGTCGCGGAGAAGTTGAGCTTGGGGATCGGCTCGATCCCGAGCTTGCGCATCCTCTCCAGTTCGACGCGCATCTTCTCGACCGACCACGAGCCCTCGATGGCGAGTTCCGGATGGCTTGGGAAAACGAGCCCCTCGCCGATGTCCACGACGACCATGTTGAGCCCCTTCGCGGCGGCGTGGTCGACGGCGCGTCGCCAGAGGGCATCCTGGCAGCGAAGCTTCACGTCCGGCACGCGGCGCGGCTCAATCTCGCCAACAAAATCGTCCGGCAGCCACTCCGCCCACATGTTGTTGCCGAGGTGGAGGAGAACCGCCTTGATCGGATCGCGCCCGTTGGCCGCCCGCAGGGCGTTAGGCAATGCGGACACTGCTGCAGCAGAACCCGCAGCGGCAATGAACTCACGTCTGTTCACGTCGTTTCCCTTTCAAAAATCATTCACTTGACGAAGAGCAGCATCCCGGGAAAACTCCCGTCGCCGTAGTAGAGCTTGTTGCCCACGCCTAGGTAGTACTTGTTTCCGTACTCGTCGGCGACTGTCAAGTCGATGCCAGACACCACGCCGTCGGCAACGACAGCCAGCTTCGTCCCCGGGCTCAGCAGCGACGCCACGCCCGCCGGCTTGAGAGACGCTCCGGAAGCGACCTCAAGACTACTGCACGAAATGGCCGTTCCGGCAAGCGCAACCGGCCTCGCGACATACAGTTCGCCAAGTCTTGGAGAGCCCGTTCCGACGAGCGCCAGCGGCGTCTCGGACACGCCGAACGCGGCGTTGTCCCCGGCCGCCAAGGACGCGTTGTACACCCAGTCGCCGTACGCCGCCGCAGACCAGTCCCACTTCTGCCAGACGGCGTCCGTCAGGCTGCCGGAATTTCCGCCCTGCCAGAGCGCGCCGCGGGGCCAACGAGGCAGCTCCGCCGAAATCGAGGCGACCTCAGCCGCCGTGAGCGCCCGGCTGTAGACGCGGAAGTCCTCCAGCGTCATGACGCCGCTCTTCATGATGCCCGAGTCGATGTTGCCGTAGACGTTCGCCAGCTGCCACGGCGGATCGGACGAAAACCCGGCGAAGTCGGCACCAGTCGCCCGTGACGCGACGGCCGTGCCGTTCAAGTAGAGAGTAAGCGTCGTCCCATTCCATGTCACGCAGTAGGCGTTGAAGTCCTCCTGCATGCCTGGGACTTCGGACTGCACTAGCAGCGTCTTCCCCGAAGTGCTGAACGAATAGCACGACACCTTGTCGTCGGATTCGGCCGCGATTGCAAGCGTCTCGGAACTGGAAGCGCGACCAAGGGCGAACAGGACGCCCGGAACGCCAGTCGGCCGCTTCGCGCGCGCCGAAAGGAATATGGAGAAGCTGGACCCAAGCTGGAGCCCGCCCGCATTGCCGTAGGACGTTCCGGAGACGGCGGCGATGTTCGTGCATGCGAACTTGCCGTCGCGGACGGGACTGTCGCCGCCGACGGGCTTGCGGATTGTCGACGCGCCGTCGCGAAGGACCTTTGCGCCCTGCGGGACCGACCTCGATGGCTCAAACTTGTACCAGTAGTCGGGCCTGTTCCCCTCTCCATCCTTTTTGCTCCAGGCGGGATAAGCCGCAGAAAGCGACGCGATTTCGGAAGCCGCAAGCGCCGGAACATAGACGCGGAAGTCTTCCAGCAGCATGTCGGGATTTGTGGCAATGCCGCCACCGCTCGGCATCCCGCCATAGATGCTGGCGAACTGCCAGTTTCCCGTAGTGAGGTCGTGCGGCAGCGCAACCGGCTCGCCTGCGGCGACGCCGTCCACGAAAAGCTGAACCTTGTTCGCCACGGGATCAACGTTGACTGCGTATGCGTGGAATGCGCCGCCGACGCCGTCGGAAACAGTCGCCGTCTGCGGATAGACCGTCGACGACCAGTTGCCGACCGCCATCGTCGTCAGGTCGCGCCGCATCAACGCGACGCCGCCATCGTTCATGGTTCCGATTCCGAAAAGGCAGGCATTCTCGGTGAAATACCCTGGGTCGGCGCTCATGAACAGCGTGAACGGGCGATCGACCGGGAAGTGTCCGCCGTAGTTGCCGGTGGAGACATTCGCCGCCGTGCGCGCGCCACCGCGAATGGGGCGGTAGCCGTTGACCGCGATTGCGGAATCGGCCTTCGCGCTCCCGTTGGCGCCAACGAGGCTGTGTCCTTCAGAAACCACGGAGCCGTCGAACGTGTAGTGGTAGTGGGGCATGCGTCCGCTCGGGTCAGTCCCCTCGCGCCATGCGGGAACTGCATCTGCGAGCGCGGCGACCTGAGTCGCGGTCAGCGCCTTCGTGTAGAACCTGAATTCCTCGACCGTATGTGCCGACGATGCGGAAAGCGGGCTTATCGTACCGCCGTGGACGCCCCCGAACTGCCAGCAGCCATGTACGCCGTCCTCGTCGGAATTGGTGAATCCGGAGTGGGCGAAAGAGCCGTGGAACGAACCGTCGACATAGAGCGACATCGTCCCCGCCTCCCTGTCGTGGACGACCGCATAGTCGTGGAAGTGCTCGTAGTCGGTGCAGCCGAGGCTGGCGGTCGCTCCCAGCTGCGGCGTGCGGTCCGCGCCCCACGAATACAGCCCGACCCTCCCTTTGTCGCGCAAGACGATCGCAAGACCTCCGTGCGACGCCTTGCCGCCGTTGCTGCTCGCCGAGCCAAAGGCGAACAGCACGGCATTCTGGATGCCCGCCGCGGGATTCATTTTCGCGCTGATGGCGAACGTGAAGGAGTTCGTGAGCGGCCAGAAGTCGCCGTATCCGTCCGCAGAACCGGGTATACCGCGCGCGGCGCAAACGCCGCCGCGCAGCGTCTCGCAGGAATATTCGGCGAAATAGCTGGTGCGGTTGTTCGAGTAGTATGTCCGCACACCCTGCATGTTGAAGTCGTTGCAGACTCGGTCGGCGCCCAAGTACTGGCAAATATTGGTGATTGCGGTCGCCGTATTGTAGGCGCGGTAGGAGCCGTCGAACGCATAGTGGTAGTACGGCATTTCGCCAGTCTGGTCGGCTAGGGGGAAGTCGGACGAAATCGCCGCGACCTCGGCCGGCGCGAGCGCCTGGGTGTAGTAGCGGAAGTCGGCCAC
Organism: uncultured bacterium; assembly: GCA_902773015.1. Lineage (GTDB taxonomy): Bacteria > Verrucomicrobiota > Kiritimatiellia > RFP12 > UBA1067 > UBA1067. The sequence goes on along the minus strand of CACYCW010000212.1, from coordinate 633 downwards.
GCCGCACCGGTCGCGGACGCCCGTCCCCGTGTCGGTGCCGCCGCGAACGCTCGCAACCTGCCACCAGCATGTCGCTTCGGAAAAGCCGGTGAAGTCCCCAGTCTTCGAATCAAGCTCCACTCCGTTGGCATAGAGTTTCAGAGTCTGCGAAGGAGAATCGTAGACGATAGCGTACGGAACATAGCGATAGGAGGCATAGCATCCGGGGACGGCTTTGTTGATCACATCATGCGCGACGCCAGTCGCATCCCACGTGCGCACCGCAACAAGATTCGAGTTGACGTTTGAATAACCGCTCGACAGAGGATTCCGGACCAGCAGTTCCAGCGCCGGATTGGAATACTTGTTCTTCAGTCGCCGGCCCAGGCAGAAGACAATTGCATCGTCGGCGTAATAGTCGTTTCCGCCGCGGGCGACGACAAACATCGTGAACGAGCCTGTGCCGCACGCGAAATTCTGGCCTCTTGCGTCATTGAACGCATAGCCGGCCCTCCGTCCCCAATATGAAATGCTTTCATAGTGGAGGGGTCCGAACCCATTGAAGTTGTCGCCTGTCAGCGTCTCCTTGCCCCATTGCGACTCGGTTCCGTTCAAGTCGATCCAGTAGAGCGGAGTGAGCCCCGCCTTGTCCTG
>CACYCW010000211.1 GCA_902773015.1 uncultured bacterium | reverse complement strand
CAACTACTGCAGCTGGGCGAAGGACGTGACGTTCAGAAACGTCAAGGCGCTCGCGTCGATGATGTGCTCGGACGGCATGACGAACGGCGGGCGGAACCTCCGCGTCGAAGGCGCGTGGCTCTACGTCGGCGACAACGCGCTCGTGGTGAGCGGGATCAAGGGCGGCGCGCTCTATCGCGACATCGCGATCGGAACGTCGTGCAACGCGATCTTTCCGCAGGGTTCGAACGAAGGCGTCGTGCTGGAGAACATCGACATCTTTCGTGCGGACGAGGGCTGCATCAAGAACTCGTACAACGGCGTTCTGAGGCGGAACACGAAGTGGAACGAGATGAACGCTGGCGAGGCGAAGAAGGAACCGAGTCCGCAGGATCTCGTGCACCAGACCCAGGACTTCACATTCCGAAATCTCTCCGCGGTGGACTGCGTGCTGTTTTCGCGCTTCTTTCTGGCCGGGAACATGGGCACGCTTCCCAAGAGGTTCGTGATGGAAAACGTCTCCATCCCCTATACGACCGGACGCGACGACTGGCGCACCATAGGCCAGACGAACGGACACCTCGTCGCCGTGATGCACGATTCCTCGAAGTGGCTCGACTCGTCGAACTACGCGCTTGCCATCACCAACCTGTGGGTCGGCGGCTCTCGCATGGATGCGATTCCCGCGGACAAGATCAGGAACGGAGACCGGATCGCGGTGTCGGTCGTCAACACGGCGGAAAAGCCGGCGATACCGTCCGTGCCGGACAGACATGTCGTGGACTGGAAGTGTCCTTGGAAAGTCCATGTCGGGTCTGCGCTTCAGCGCGATGTCCGCAAGGCATCCCGGACGAAAGGCGCGCGGAGGATTGCGCAGGCCGACGACGGGGAGAACCTGCTCGCGGATCGTCCGTCGACGCGCAGCTCGTGGCAGAGGAATCCGTCTTGGCTCGCCAAGTTCGATGCGACGGAAAAGGACGGCGCGTCTCGCGTCTATCGTCTGCGCCAGTGCGAGAGGGGCGGCGGTATGATGAATGTCGTCTCGGACGCATTTCTGCGGCTCGGCAACGGGGCGTACCGCCTGGCGTTCGAGGCGCGGGCGAGGGGCGCGGTGGATGTTGGCGTAGAGGCGCATCTTTTCTCGAACGAGGCGCGCATGGTCGAACGGTTCACGGTCCCTGCCGACGGCGAATGGCGTGTATATTCGTGTGAGCTTGCGACGGGATTCGACCTCGCGGTCACGGAGCTTGTTGCGTTTCGCTTCAAGGCGCTTTCGCCGATCGAGGAACTGTGCTTCAAGAATCTGTCGCTTGTAAAGGAGACGAAATGAAAACATCGATTTCAACGCGCGGGGTCGTTTCCGCCTGCATTTCCCTGCTCTGCGTAATGATCGCGGCCGCAGCGCCGATCGTGTCGGAGATTCCGCTGCATGAAGGCGAGCGCTGGTGGGGCGGAGCGGGAGGCGACGGACAGAACCAGCCCTACGGCGCGGCGGACAGCAGGCGAATCGACCTCAGAAGACATGGCCACACCTCGTCTCCGCTTCTCGTGTCGAGCTGCGGCAGATACGTCTGGAGCGAAAAGCCGTTCGGCTACGAGTTCAAAAACGGGAAGCTTGTTCTTGATTCCGACGTCGAGAAGATCGAGCCTGTCGTCGCGGGTACGACGCTGAAAGAGGCGTATCTCGCCGCCGCGAAATCGCATATGCGCTTCGGCGGGAAAACTCCGCCGGACGTGTTCTTCTCGCTTCCGCAGTGGAACAACTGGATCGAGATATTCCTGAACGGAATGGACCAGAAGGCCGCGGACGACTACACGGCGGATCTCGCGATGAGCGGCTTTCCGTGCGGCGTATACATGATGGACGGCGGATGGCTCTCCCACCAGGGTTCGTACGAGTTCTACGAGAAGGACTTCCCCGATCCGAAGGGGCTCTTCGACCGCATCAGGTCGCACGGATGGATTCCGCTCATCTGGACGGCCCACTTCGTGTCGCCTGACAGCCGCGAGTACAAGAAGCTTCGCTGGAATCCAAAGCTCAACGGGCTTGACTATCTCGCATATCGCAAGGCGCCCGGCTCGAAGGCCGCAGCCGTCGTCCGCTGGTGGAGTGGGATAAGCGCGATCTACGACCTCACGAAGCCAGAGGCGAACGCCTACTACGCGAAAACGCTGCACGACTTCGCGGACAGGTACGGAATAAGGGGCTTCAAGTTCGACGCTGGCGATCCGAGTTTTTTCGCAGAGGACTGCCGCTTTCACGACGAGAAGGCCGAGCCGGTGGACTACACGCGCCTCTACGCCGAGCTCGCCGCGAGGGAGTTTCCGTACCACGAGATACGCGTGAGCTGGAAGTGCGGCGGCCTTCCGCTCGTGACGCGTCTCAACGACCGCGCGCATGCGTGGACCGGCAGAAACGCGCAGGACACCGTCATTCCCCAGGTTGTTGCCGCCGGGCTCCTCGGCTGCCCGTATCTCGTCGCCGACATGGTCGGCGGTGGGCTTGAGGTGTCGTTTGTGGGGCGCGAGATAGACGAGAAGCTGTTCGTCAGATCGGCCGCGATGCAGTCGCTTATGCCGATGATGCAGTTCTCGCTTCTGCCGATGCGCAGACTTTCGCCTGAGAACGCGAGGCTGTGTCGCGCGTTCGCCGATCTGCACGTGGCCTTCGCGCCATACATTCTGGAGCAGGCCCGCCTCGCGTCCGAGACGGGCGAACCTATCGTGCGGGCGATGGAGTACGAGTTTCCCCGTCAAGGCTTCAACCGTCCAATGCAGCAGTTCATGCTTGGCGGCAAATGGCTTGTAGCGCCGGTTGTGACGCCCGACGATGCGAAGGTCGTGGAACTTCCAGCCGGCCGCTGGCGCGACGATCTTGGCGAGATCGTGGACGGGCCGCGGACGATACGCCTCGAAAACGTTCCGCTCGAAAGGCTGCCGCGCTACGAACGCCAGCGGTAGCAGGCCCCGCGTTTTCTGCGCGCCGCAGTCGGCTCGGCATTGGGCTGCATTCTCACCCAGCCAAACTTGGATGACGGGCTTATGCACCATTGACTTCAACCTTAGGTTTATGGCATAATATCACCGCTTTCCTGAAGGGGATGGTATTTCCTTGAGCTGGACACGAGAGGATGACAGGGGGAATCATGAGAGTGATCAATTGGACCGGGCTGGCGCTCGCGGTGGGACTTGCAGGCGTTACGGCGACGGGGCAGACGGCGGATGAGATCGTCATCGCGGAGCGCGGCAAGGCACCTGCGTTCTGCGTGGTTCTGCCGAAGGACGCCACCGGGAGCGAGCGTTACGCAGCCAAGGAGCTATGCGACTGGACGGAGCGTTTGACGGGTGTGCGACTCGCAACCGCGGAATCGGCCGCGAAGGGAATGCATGGTCTCTACTTGGAGCGGCCGACTGCGGGGCAGAAGCTGGGCGACGAGGGTTTTGAGCT
>CACYCW010000210.1 GCA_902773015.1 uncultured bacterium | reverse complement strand
GTGGCACGACCGCGGCAAGGAGTGCCCCAAGGCGGACTTCATCGTCCATCCCGGCTCCACCGAGGAGGTGTCCAAGGTGATGAAGATCGCGAACCAGTACAAGATACCGGTCGTGCCGTGGGGCGGAGGCTCCGGCTCGCAGGGTGGTGCGCTGCCGATCTACAACGGAATCGTCCTCGACATGAAGAGGATGAACAAGATCGTCAGGATCGACAAGACCGCGCTTTCCGTGACGTGCCAGACGGGCATAATCGCGAGGCACCTGGAGTGGGCGTGCAACAAGGCGGGGCTCTCGACGATGCACCTGCCGGCGTCCATATCGTGCGCGACGATCGGCGGCTTCCTGGCGCACCGCGGGACGGGCGTCCTCTCGACCAAGTACGGCAAGATAGAGGACATGGTGATGAGCCTTGAGGTCGTCACCCCGACCGGCGAGATCATCCGCACGCTTCCGGTGCCGCGCCATGCCTCCGGCCCGGACCTCACGATGATGTTCCTCGGCAGCGAGGGCACGCTCGGAGTCATAACCGAGGTGACGCTGAAGGTGCATCCGCAGCCGGAGTCGCGGCAGTTCCGCGCGTACATATTCAAGGACTTCCACACCGCGATGCAGGCGGGGGCCACGCTCATGCGCTCAAGGCTCGGGCCCTGCGCGATGCGCCTCTACGACGAGACAGAGACGAAGACCCACGTCTCCAAGGTGTTCGGCATCAACCTCGACAAGGGCGCGTATCTCGTGTTCGGGTTCGACGGCAGGAAGAAGATCGTCGACCTGCAGATGCAGTACGCCCGGGAGATCATGGAGAAGGAGTTCAAGGGCAAGGACCTCGGCTCGAAGGGCGGCGAGTGGTGGTGGGAGAACAAGTACAAGTTCTTCTACCCAGGCTACATGTTCCACGTGCCCCAGGCGTTCGGCACGCTGGACACGGTCGCGGACTTCTCGCACATCGAGGACGTGTACTGGGCGATGAAGAAGGTCGTCAACACCGAGTTCCCCGACGCGCGGTTCATCGGTCATTTCTCGCACTGGTACGAGTGGGGCTGCATGCTCTACGCGCGATTCATCTTCCCGGGCGACAAGGTGCCGCCGAACGCGCAGGAGGCGGCGGCCCTCTACAACGCCGTCTGGGATCGTGCGATCCGCGCGGCGATCAGGGCCGGCGGCGTCATCAACGAGCACCATGGCGTCGGCCTCAAGCTCGGGCGCTACGTCAAGGACCTCTACGGCGCGGCGATGCCCGTCCTGGAGGGGATCAAGGCGAAGCTCGACCCGAACGGCATCATGAACCCAGGCAAGATGGGGCTGTAAAGCCAGAAGGCAGTCTCGGTTCGACGGCCCTCGACGGTAATCGTGGCGGGACATATCTATGAAAGGAGTTAGAATGAACATCGACAACTATGAGGAAGCCATCATGAACTGCCGGTTCTGCTTCATGTGCCGGCACCTCTCGGCCATCGGCCAGGTGCGCTGCACCGAAGTGGACACCCCGCGCGTCCGCGCGGCGATGCTCTACGGCATCCGGAACGGCACCAACTCGTTCGACGATGCGGACTTCGTCGACGCGCTCTATCGCCAGGACCTCTCGGCGAGCTGCCGACGCAACTGCGTGAACGGCTACGACGAGAACGGTCTCGCCCTTGCCGCGCGCGCCGACGTCGTCGAGGCAGGCAAGGCTCCCGAGAAAGTGAAGCGGCTCGCTGCGAAGCTCGCCAAGACGTCCGAATGGAAGGCGAACGGCAAGGGCGCCGTCGCGATCTTCCTCGACGAGACGACCGCATCGGACAAGGACGAGGTCGCGGCGCTCGGCAAGCTCCTTAAGAGGACTGCGGGCAGTTATGTCACCATCACCGGCGGCTCGATCGGCAAGGTGCTCAAGGTGCTCGGCTACCTGCCCGAGGCGAAGGCTGCGGCGGAGAGGTTCGCCGCGTTCCTGAACGCGCTCGACGTGAAGGAGATCGTCGTGCCGAATCCAGCGGCGTTCGATGCGTTGAATAACGACTATCCGGCATGGGGGCTCAAGCTGAAGGCCAAGGTCTTCTGCACGGCGGGCTTCCTGATCGCGAAGAAGGTGAAGTTCGCGAAGAAGCCCGGCGCGCTCTACTACCTTGCGGACGACTTCATGCGCAACTACTGCAAGTGCGACTGTCCCGAGCGGCTCCTCGCGGTGCTCAAGGCGGAGCTTAAGCCGTTCGGCACGAACGACGAGGAGAGCTACAACTGCGGCGAGGGCGCGATCGTCCTCGACCAGCTCGACCCGGCGCTCGTCAAGGCGCTTGCCGAGTACGTCGCCGCGCGCGCGGACAATCCGAAGACCGATCAGATCGTCACGCTCGGCGTCTATGCCAAGCGGCAGCTTGTCCGGTACGGCAAGCTGAAGGTGAAGACGCTCGCCGAAATCGCCGCCGGGAGCCTGTGATGCGAACGAGACGATCATTCCTCAAGTCGGCCGCTGCCTTTGCGGCGGCCCCGTTCGCGGGGTGTGCCTTTCCGACCATCGTGCGCCGGAAGTCGCCCAACGGCATGCTGTGCCATGCCTGCGTCGGAACCGGCAACATGGCCTTAGCCGATCTCAAGGGGCTCATGAGCCACCCGCGCATCAACATCACGGCTCTCTGCGACGTCGACGAGAACTTCCTCAAGGCGGCGGCGAGGCTCTGCCCCGGTGCACGGCTCTACCGCAACGCCTACGAGATGTTCGCCGCCGAGGGCGATCGCATCGATTCCGTGAACGTCTCCACGCCCGACCACTCCCATGCCGGCTACATGCGAGCCGCGCTTGAGCGCGGGCTCAACGTCTACGGGCAGAAGCCGCTCTGTCGCACCATTTCCGACTGCCGCGATCTCGAACGTCTCGCGGCGGAGACCGGCGCGACCACCCAGATGGGCACCCAGATCGCGGCCCATGACTGCGATCGACAGACCGTGGCGTTCCTCAAGTCCGGCGTCATCGGCGAGGTGTGTCACGTCTGGATATTCTCCAACCGAGGAGGGCAGTCCACGTATCCCCATCCCTGGCCGCTCACGCCGTCGCCCGTGCCCGCCACGCTCGACTGGAAGACGTGGCTTTCGGAAGCGACATACCGTCCCTACGTCGACAAGGTCTACCACCCTGCAGCGTGGCGGCGCTGGCGCGACTTCGGCACGTCCTGGCTGGGCGATCTCGGGCTTCATCTGCTGAGTCCGGTCTGGATCGGCCTCGGTCTCGGCACTACCGGTCCCGAGTCGGTGATGGCGCAGATTCCGCCCGAGAGCGGTGAACCGGCGCGCCAGTACTGGCCGCGCAACTCGCACGTCACCTGGCGCATGCC
>CACYCW010000209.1 GCA_902773015.1 uncultured bacterium | reverse complement strand
GCGATGTTGCGGTGGGTGAGCTGCACGCCCTTCGGGAAGCCCGTCGTGCCGCTCGTGTACTGCATGTTGACGACGTCGTTGACATCGCACTGGGCCTGCCGCGCGAGATAGTCCGCCTGCGACGTCTCGCAGGCTAGCGACTTCACCTCGTTGAGCGAGTACATGCCGCGGTGCTTCTCCCCGCCGAGGAACATGACGCGCCTCAGGTGCGGGTATTTCTCGCTCTTCAGCTCGCCGCGCGTGCAGGTCTTCAGCTCTGGCACCAGGTCGTTGATGACCTGCACGTAGTCGCAGTCGCGGTAGCCGGAGATGATGAAGAGGTTCTCGGTGTCGGACTGCTTCAGCGCGAAGTCCATCTCATGGCTCTTGTAGTTCGTGTTGAGCGGCAGCAGGACCGCGCCGATCTTCGCGGCCGCGAACATCAGCACCACCCAGTGAGGCACGTTCGTCGCCCAGAGCGCGATCTTCTCGCCGCGCTGGATGCCGAGCGCCATCAGGCCTTTCGCCACGAGGTCGACCTCCTCGCCGAACTCGAACCACGTGAGGCGGAAGTCGCGGTCGGCGTAGACGACCGCGTCGTTCTCGCCGCAGCGGGCGATGGTCTGGTCGAGAAGCTGCCCCAGCGTGTACTCGCGGGTGATCGGCAGATTGTGCCACGGCACACCTGTCGAGACGGACTGGGTGAACGGTCCCTTCGACGGCGCCGTTCCGAACGGATCTGTCAGCTTGAACTCACACATCTCTTCTTTATCTCCTCACTGCCTCTTTGTCCCTTAGACGATACGAACCCGCTCAGTCCTGAGCGGGTTCGCGTTTATCATCGAGTAGCCTTCGTGATTCCTCCTCATTCCGGCAGACGCACCCCCGCCCGGTCCCCCAGAAGGAGACCCAGCCCAGGAAGCGCGCTAAGTCGAAACGTCGTGTTCATTCTCTTACGATCGAAAAACGCGCATATTCTACCAAATCCTCCCCTCGACTGTCAACCGGGTTGTCCTGCGAATCGGCTCCCTGCATTTTTCATCACCCCATCTCATGGCAGATTTGGTATAATTCACGACACCATGAAAAAGCCAAGATTCGGTCTTCTGTCGCGCATTTTGCTAGCCATCGTCCTGGGCGTCGCCCTGGGGCACTTCATGCCCGCCGCCATCGTACGCGCCTCCAACACCTTCAGCACCATCTTCGACCAGCTCATCAAGTTCGTGGTGCCGCTCATCATCATCGGCTTCGTCACCCCCGCCATCGCCGAGACCGGCAAGGGCGCAGGCCGGCTCCTCGCGGTGACGGTGGGCATCGCCTACGCCTCCACGCTGTTCTCGGGCCTGGTGGGATACGCGGCCTCCACGCTCTGCTTCCCCGGCATTGTGGATCCCTCGCTCTCGAAGACCGTCAAGGTCGCGGCCAGGGATTTCCAGCCCTACTTCAATATGGCGATCCCGCCGCTTACCGACGTGATGAGCGCGCTGGTCTTCTCGTTCATCGTGGGCCTCGGCATCGGCGCCATCAACGCGGAGGCGCTGCGGCGCGTCGCGAGCGAATTCCGCAGCATCGTCGAGAAGGCGGTATCGAACATGATCGTACCGCTGTTGCCAGTGTACATCTTCGCGATCTTCCTGGACATGACCGCCGCCGGGAAGGCGGCGGTGGTGATCCGCACCTTCGCTGGCGTGATCGCGATCACCTTCGCGCTCACCCTCCTGATCATCCTGGTGCAGTTCGCCATCGTCGGCGCGATTGTCGGCCGCAACCCCCTGAAACTCGCCTGGCGGATGTTCCCCGCCTACATGACAGCGATGGGAACCTCATCCTCGGCGGCGACGATTCCCGTGACCATGCGCCAGACGCTGGCTAACGGCGTCCGCCCCGAAACCGCCAACTTCGTCATCCCGCTTTGCGCCACGGTGCATCTCGCGGGCTCGATGGTCAAGCTCGTGAGCTTCACGGTGGCGATTCTCCTGCTGAACGGCAAGGCGATCGAGTTCGGGCCCTTCCTCGGCTTCATCGCGCTCACGGGCGTGACGATGGTGGCTGCGCCGGGCGTGCCCGGCGGCGCGGTGATGGCGGCCGTGGGGCTCATTGCCGCCTTCTTCGGCTTCTCCGCCGCCGAACAGGGGCTAATCATCGCGCTCTACGTCGCCACCGACGGCTTCGGGACCGCTTGCAACATCACGGGCGACGGCGCGATTGCGCTCGTCGTTGACCGCCTCGCCGCCGCATCACCCGTTGCCTCGCAGTCCGTCACAGCGCGGGGATGAACCGCTCCAGCACCGGCATGAGGGCATCGAGCATGATGCGATAGCCGGCGTCGCAGGGATGGACCCTGTCCTTGTAGAGCGCCGGATTCGTCTTGCCGTCCGGCAGCAGGAACTTGTCGTAGAGGTCGACGAACACGACGCTCTTGCCGTCCGCCAGCTCACGGATCATCGCGTTGACCTTGACGTTCTTCGCGTTGTCGGCATCGCCCTTCTCCGAGTTCTGCCACGGCAGGATGGACATGAGCGCAATCTTCGCGCGCGGCTGCTTCCTCTTCAGCTCCGCGATCACCGCACGGACGCCGGCGGCCACGTCCTCGGGCGGGTCCGTGCGGTTGTTGGTGCCGATCATCAGCGTGAACGCCTCGCAGAGGTAACCGTCCGCCATGCCGCCGTACCGGGTCGTCCAGATCACGTCCTCGGTGTGGAAGCCGCCGAAGCCGACGTTGAGCGTCTTGAAGCGGTTGGTGAGGGCGACGTAAGTCTCGTTCGTGCCCCAGTTGCGCTCCCAGAAGTCGGTGATCGAGTCGCCCACCATCACGAGATCGTAGTGATGGTCTGTGTTGCGCTGGATGGCGTCCCGCTTCTCGCGCAGGCGGGGATTGAAGCTCCGACGCGGATTCTTGAGCGCGCGTGCGCGCATACCGCTCAGCCAGTAGTCCTTCGGCGTCGCCCGGCAGGTGCGCGGCAATGCGGTCTCGTCGACCGCTGTCTTCTGGCCTGGACGCAGGCGCGGCCACTCCGTCGTCTTGCCAAGCGCATAATCGAGGTGGGGCTTCAGGCACCTGGCCCACACCTCGTAGCCGGCAGGGCCGGGATGGAGGAGATCCGGCGACGTCTCGCGCGAGAGAACGCCGTTCTCGTCGACAAGCTCGCGGCCGACATCGCACCAGGTGACGAGCGAATCCTTGCAGGCGTTCCGGCGCTGGCTGACCACATAGCGGTAGAGCGCCTGGTTGACATGGTCGTTGCGGACGCGCAGCGCGTCATTCGTCGTCGCCCCGCGCGGAAAGATCGGGCAGATGATCTTGACCGCCTTGGGAAATCGCCCGTCCAGGTCCTCGATGATCGCGCGGACTCCGAGGAAGGTGTCGAGCGGGCTCTCCTCCTCCATCTTGCGGTGCCCGGTGTTGTTGGTGCCGATCATGAGTACGATCGCCTTCGGGTCGGTGCCGTCGAGCTGGCCGTGCTGAAGACGCCAGAGGACATGTTCGGTGCAGTCGGCCGAGAACCCGACGTTGAGCGCCCGACACTCGCCGGTCTCGAAGATCTTCTCCCACGTCTCCTTGCCCTTCGTCTCCCAGTTATGAGTGATGGAGTCGCCGATGAAGACGACCGGATAGCCGCCCTTCGCGGCGAGCGCGCGCTTCTCGAGGAACCGGTCCATCCACCAGCTGCGGGTTCCAGGCAAGTCGCGGACACACGGGTCGGTGGACAGATGGGCGAAGACGGCGGAGGCGCCGAGTGTCACCAGGGAAACGGAGAGGATGATTCTTCTCATGCCTTCACCAGCCTTTCATGGGCGAATCACTTCGCCTTGCGCACAAAATCGCGGCCGGCGTAATCCGGCGGGCGATAACCGTGCTGGGAGCCCTGCATCCAGTGGATCTCCTTGTTGCCGAGGATGCTGTTCCAGAGCTTCGCGAGCCCCGTCGGCGGGCAGCAGTAGTCGCCCAGTCCCGCGCGGGTGAGATTGGTGTGGCAGGTCTTCGGAATGCGCTTGGCGAAGTTCACCGCGTCATAGTAGCCCATCGCGTCCGTCCAGGGGATGTACCAGCCGTCTCCCGCGAGCTTCAGCGACGGATCCCTGCGCAACTTGCCGCTCGTGTAGATGTCGCAGCACCAGGTGACGCTGCTGTTCGCCTCGGTGACCCCCTCGCCGCAGCCCGCCGCCCAGATCGTCTGGAGCCCGCCCTGGCTGCCGCCGGAGGCGATGAGGTCCTTGCCGTTCCAGCCCTTGACCGTCTTGAGGTACTGGAGCGCGCGCTTCACGCGCAGCACCATGCCGTTGAAGTAGGCCGTCTCGGGATCGGCGTTCTGTTCCGGGTCGAAGGCGTAGGTCTTGTCATGCGAACGGATCTCCCAGAGGAGGGCCTTCGTGTCCGCCTCGGTCGCGCCGAACGCCGGGAGCTTGAGCCCGTGCGCATTGATGTTGAGGACGATCTCCGTCACGCTGGCCGGCCACGCCGGCGTCGCGTGCGTACAGCGATCGCCGCTGTAGCCGTGCGTCTCGAGATGGCATGGAAACATCTC
>CACYCW010000208.1 GCA_902773015.1 uncultured bacterium | reverse complement strand
GAGATCATCCAGTACGCCCAGCCCGACTTCATCATCACCCAGAACCCCGACGACTACATGCCCGACCACGTCGCCACCTCGAAGCTCGTCTTCGACGCCTCCTTCACGGCGACCTTGCCGAACTGGCCGTCGAAGACGAGGAAGGCCGCGAAGCTCGTGCCGATCTACTACATGGACACGCTCGCCGGCGTCAACTTCGTGCCGGACGAGTTCGTCGACATCACCAGCGAGATCGACCTCAAGATCCAGATGCTCGAGTGCCATCACTCGCAGCTCGACTGGATGCGCGAGCACGACCACATCGACTTCGCGGACATGGTGCGCACCTGCAGTCGCTACCGCGGCTACCAGTGCGGCGCCGACTACGCCGAGGGCTTCAAGATGTGCAAGGCCTACCTGAAGGGCACAACGAAGCGGCTGCTGCCATGACCAAGGCCGTCTATCCCGGAACCTTCGACCCGATGACGCTCGGGCACTTCGACCTCATCCAGCGGGCGTCGCGGCTCTACGACACGCTGGTCGTCGCGGTCGCGGCGACCAGCCAGAAGAAGGGGGCGCTCTTCAACGCGAAGGAGCGCCTCGCGATGATCCGGGAGGACGTCCGCAAGGCGGGGCTCGCGAATGTGGAGGTGAAGCTCCTAGACACGCTGCTTGTCGACTTCTGCCGGCGCGAGAAGGCGCGGGTGGTGATTCGCGGGGTGCGGGTCTACTCCGATTTCGAGTACGAGTTCCAGATGGCGCTTACGAACCGGCGGATGGCGCCGGAGATCGAGACGCTGTTCATGATGCCGAGCGAGAACCTGGCATACGTGACGGCCTCGACCGTGCGCGAGATCGCCAGCTACCGCGGCGACACGGCGCCGTTCGTCACCGCCGCGGTGGAGAAGCGGCTGAAGCGGGTATGGAAGAGAAGCTGATCATCGACGCCTCGCGCCTCGACCCCGAGGGGGAGGATGTCACGGGCGAGGTCGCTGCGGTCGACCTCGATGAGGAGTTCGTGAAGCCCTTCGGCGGCGTGCGGTACCGTCTGCGCGCGCAGCTCTTCGGCAACGAGCTCCTCGTGCGCGGCCATCTTGAGCAGGACTTCACCCTCGTCTGCAGCCGCTGCGGGAGAGACTTCGACGACACGGTGCACGTCGACGACTTCACGATGTCGTGCACGGTCGCCGAGAACTCGTCGGAGGTCGATTTGACTGAAGACGTCAGAGAGAGTATAATACTCGCCCTACCGTCATACCCGGTTTGCGCCGAGGCGTGTCCGGGAATCTCCCAGAAGGTGGAGATTCCCCGTGACGATCGCTGGAACGCGCTGGACGGGCTGTCGGTGGGAGAGAAGAAGACGAAAGAAGAACGAAGCAGCAAGGAGAAAAGGAAAAATGGCTAGTCCCAAGAACAGAGTGTCGAAGCGCCGCAAGCGCGAGCGCGTCGCGTCCCTCGAGAAGCCGATTCTCGCGCAGGTCGGCACCTGCCCCGCGTGCGGCGCGGCGGTGAGGTCGCACCGCGCGTGCCCGAATTGCGGCACCTACAAGGGGCGCAAGGTAGTCGCGGCGAAGAAGGCCTAAGGGCGGGAGAGCCCTTTCCCATGACGCGGATTGCGCTCGATGCGATGGGCGGAGACTTCGCCCCCCACGAGACCGTCTTCGGCGGGGTGGAGGCTGCAGTCGGCCTTCCTGACGTGAAGGTGTTGCTCGTCGGGCAGCTCGCCCCCATCCAGGACGAGCTCGATCGTCTGCCGCGCAAGCTCAGGCTGGCCGCGCAGGACGCCATGGTGAAGGGCACGCTGGAGATCGTCCACGCCCCTGATATCGCGGGGATGGACGAAGGCCCGGTGGACGCGGTCCGGCGCAAGAGGGACTGCTCCATCAACGTCGCGATGCGACTCGTGAAGGAGGGGCGGGCCGACGCGTTCGTGTCGGCCGGCAACTCCGGGGCGGTTGCGACGAGCGCGATTCTCAACCTCGGGCGCATCCCGGGCGTGAAGCGTCCGGCGATCGCGACCGTGATGCCGACAAGCGCGCCCGAGCGGCCGATCGTCGTCCTCGACGCCGGCGCGAACATGGACTGCCACCCCGAGTGGCTCGTTCAGTTCGCGATCATGGGCAGCGTCTACTCCCAGGCGGTGCTCGGCCAGGCGACGCCGTCGGTGGGGCTTCTCTCCATCGGCACCGAGGACTGCAAGGGCAATGAGATGACGAAGGAGACGTTCCCGCTCCTCAAGAAGCTCACCGAGATCAACTTCGTCGGGAACATCGAGGGCAAGGACCTCTACAAGGGCCATCTCGACGTCGCGGTGTGCGACGGATTCGTCGGCAACGTGGTGCTGAAGACGACGGAGTCGATCGCGAAGGCCATCAGCCACCGGTTGAGGGAGGAGTGCAAGCGCGGGGTCGTCCGCATTCTGGGCGCGCTTCTCCTGAACGGCGCGTTCCATGCGCTCAAGAACCAGCTCGACCCCGACCGTAGCGGCGGTGCGCCGCTCCTCGGCGTGCCGGGTGCGGTCGTGATCGGTCACGGGAGCTCGTCCCACAAGGCCATTTTCTACGCCGTAAGAGCCGGCGTCGCTGCGGCGACCAACGACGTGTCCGGCTTGATCGCACGTTCGATCGCCGACCACGTTGAGGATCAGAAGCAGAAATGAGCGATTACAATTTCTCTGCCATCGAGAGGAAGTGGCAGAAGTTCTGGCTGGAACATAAGACATTTAGTACAACGACCGAGGGTTCTGGCAACCACGAACCCCTGCCCACGGACAATCGTCCCAAGTTCTACTGCCTAGACATGTTCCCGTATCCGTCGGGCGCGGGGCTGCACGTCGGCCACCCGGAGGGCTACACGGCGACCGACATCCTCTGCCGCTACAAGCGCATGAAGGGCTTCAACGTGTTGCATCCGATGGGCTGGGATGCGTTCGGTCTGCCGGCCGAGCAGTACGCCGTCGAGACCGGTACGCACCCCGCCGTCACCACGCAGAGGAACGTCGATCGCTTCCGCGAGCAGATCCGCTCGCTCGGCTTCAGCTACGACTGGGACCGCGAGGTCAACACGACGGACCCGAAGTACTACCGCTGG
>CACYCW010000207.1 GCA_902773015.1 uncultured bacterium | reverse complement strand
TTGGAGATGTAGAGCGGCGCAAAGACAGAGACGGTCTTGCCGTAGTAGCGGCGGCGCGCAAGGGTCGCGCGCTTCCTCAGCGCGTCCCGATACGGCACGGCCGCTGGTGAGATGAGCGACAGAAGGTCGAAGAAGCCCGGGCGCCCATTCGCGAGCGCCGCTTCAACCTGCGCGGCGGACGCCGAGGCAACAAACGCATCGACTTCCTCTCGCGAAACCTTGAGACGCGGGAACATCTGCGCCTCAACCGATCAAGTCGAATGTGTGCTGCGGACTCGTCGCCGACGCCGTGCGCGACTCTGACGGCGGCCCGGCCTTCAGCGCAATCTCGGCGGCCTGAACCGCGAGATTGAACGCACGCGCCATCGCCACCGGATCGTCCGCCGCCGCGACGGCCGTGTTGACGAGCACCGCGTCCGCACCGAGTTCGATGGCTTCCGCCGCATGGGACGGCAGCCCGATTCCGGCATCGACCACGACAGGCACATGGCTCTGCTCGACGATGATCTCGATCATGTCGCGCGTGCGGATTCCGCGATTGGACCCGATGGGCGATCCGAGCGGCATCACCGCCGCCGCGCCCGCCTCCTCGCATCGCCGCGCCAGGACGGGATCCGCGTTGATGTACGGGAGGACGACGAGGCCGAGCTTCGCGACAGCTTCGACCGCCTTCAGCGTCTCGATCGGATCGGGCAGCAGATAGCGGGCGTCGGGATGGATCTCCAGCTTGATCCACCTGTAGCCCGCCGCCCGACCGAGCTTCGCGATTCGCACCGCTTCCTCGGCGTTGCGGGCGCCTGCAGTATTGAGCATCACCTCGACCTTGGACTGATCGACGACCTTCAGGATGGCGTCGGATTCCGCGCTCGCTTCGTCGACGCGCGTCAGCGCGGCGGTGACGAGTTCCGTGCCCGACGCCTCCAGCGCGGCGGCAAAGATGTCGGAAGAGGCGAACTTGCCCGTTCCGAGGAAAAAGCGGTTCGAGAATTTTCTCCCCGCGATGACGAGATCTTTCATGATTTCTCCTTTCAGAACTGATGTCCGAGAATGATTGAACAGACGGCATTCGCCTCCATCGCAGCGGCGATTCCAACACGGGGCGAGACGGGATAGAGTCCCGCTTCACCGCCCACGCCGCTCTCTCCGTCGCCAATTGCAATCAGACGGCCTCCGATCATCCGCGGCACAACCTCCGCCGAGTGCCCCCAACCGGCGATGCCGCTCGCCATGACCATCGGCTTGTCGAGCGGGGTGGCGGAGGCAAGGAACATCGCCTTCGCGTCCGCCGAATCGAATGCCTCGACCAGGATGTCGCAGTCCGCAAATGTCGCGGCGAAGTTCTCACGGGTCAGACGTATCGGCAGCAGGACGAGTTTCACGTTCACATTGATGCGCCAGAGGTTCTCCGCAAGCGCATACACCTTCTTGCGTCCGATTTGGTTGCGGAAGAAGAATTGCCGGTTGAGGTTCGACTCGGCGACGACGTCGAAGTCGGCGATCGTCAGATGGGTCACGCCGGCACGGACGAGGTGCATGGCGCAGTTCGAGCCGAGTCCGCCCGCTCCGGCGATGCCGATGCGGGCCGATTCCAGACGGCTGCGCTCCACTTCGGTCAGGAAAGGATTAGGTCCTTCATCCATCTCACCCTCCCGTCACGATCTTGAACACCGCAACGACAGCGCCTTCGGCAAGCGGGCGTTCCGCGCCTTCGCCGGGCGACAGCACGTCTCCGTCCAGCTCCACGACGGCGTGGGCGGCATCCACACCCTGCTCGGCCATCAGTTCGCCAAGCGTTGTTGCGGCAGTTTCACGTTCTTTTCCTTGGTAATTGATTTTCATTCTGTCCTTCTTTCAAGTCTATACGGCGTATCCCGCCTCTTCGGCGAGGGCACGGTCGTCCTCGTAATCGGCACCGGGTGTCGTCAACAGCGGACCTGCTATGCCGGCGTTGACTCCCACATAGATGCACCGCCGCGCATCGTCGTCCGTGAGATCGCGACGTCCGCCCGCAAAGCGAAGAGTGGCTGCGGGATTGACAAAGCGCAAGAGCGCAATGGCATCGAGTATGCGGCCAATCGGAAGCGGAGCGGTTCCGTCGAGCGGCGTACCGGCAATCGGGTGAAGAATGTTCACGGGAATAGAGTCGGGCGCCACCTCTTTCAGCGCAAAAGCAAACTCGACCAGCTGCTCGTCCGTCTCGCCCATGCCGATGATTCCCCCGCAGCAGATCGCGAGGCCCAGACGCTTCGCGGCGCGCAAGGTCGCCAACTTGTCGGCGGG
>CACYCW010000206.1 GCA_902773015.1 uncultured bacterium | reverse complement strand
AGGGCTATCAGCCCCTGCTGTCGACAATAGCCAATTCTTACAGAGGGTAAACGCACGGACTCCGTGCGTTTACTTCTGGAGGCGGCGGGTCCGGTGGTGAGAAGAGAATTTCGCCAGTTGCCCTTGCGTTCTGTCGCTAGATTCGGTATAATATACGAAATTTTTTAACCGAAGAAAGGAAGAGAAGAGGGAAACACAATGGGTACTGGTCGTACACTTCGCAAGGAATCGCACGTTCGTCCGTGCAAGACGCCTGCGGGCAAGGCCCGTCGCAGCAAGGCGCAGCGCGCTCGGCTCGTTAAGTTCGGCATGAAGGCCGAGGACGTCCAACACATGGGCGACGAGGAGGTCCGCGTTCTCGTGCAGCGCCCGTCGGTCGTCAAGAAGCTCGTCGCCAAGAAGGCGAGCTGATGACGTTCGTCAGCTGTTCGATTCCAGAGCAGTTCGTAAATCCCCTCTTCGAGGTCTTCGATGAAGGGGATTTCGTGTTGTCCTCATATCGGGACGTCGAGGAGAGTCTGACGCGCGTCCGCATCTTCCTTGAGGACCAGTCCCGTGCGGAGGAGGCGTCGCTTTGTCTGCGGTCGGCTCTCGCCCTCGTCGGTGCCGAGGCGCCCATTGAGACGGGCGAACTGCCTGATGAGGACTGGCGCTTCTCCTACCGGCGGCACTTCAAGATCGACGAAATCGGTTCGCGTCTCGTCATCGTTCCGGAATGGGATGTTCCTGCTTTCAACGCCACGGCCTCCTCGCGTCTTCCAGTCGTTCTCGATCCGGGGCTCGCGTTCGGCACCGGCAAGCACGAGACCACCCGCGCCTGTCTCGAATACATCGACGAGCTCGCCCAGACGGCGAGTGTCCCTCCTTCCTTTCTTGACATGGGCTGCGGTTCTGGCATCCTTTCGATTGCGGCGGCCAAGCTGGGCCTTTCGCCGGTACGCGGCTTCGATGTCGATCCCGAGGCGGTCGACGCCGCTCGGGAGAACGCGGGCAAGAATGGGGTCGAGGTCGATTTTTTCCGTCATGCGCTCGGGCGTGCTGCGCCTGATTCGCCGCTGGCCCCGGCCGATCTCGTGGCGGCCAACATCCTCGGGCCGCTTCTCATCCGTTTCGCCGATGAAATCGTCCCGTGCGTCGGCCGGTGGCTGATCGTCTCGGGAATTCTCACCGAGCTCTACCCCGAGGTGCTCGCCGCCTACAGGGCGCGCGGACTCGACGAACTTTCCCGCAAAACCCTCGGTGAATGGACCACCGGATTGTTCGCTCGGACCGACGCCCCACACAAAACCACAAAATTTTGATATAATATACCAAATATGAACCTTCTGAAGTTTCTATTCGGAACAAAGAACGATCGCGAGCTGAAGAAGCTGTGGCCCATCGTGCTGGAGATCAATCGGCGCGAGGAGGAGCTGCAGGCGCAGAACCTCACGGACGAGGACTTCCCGCGCCGCACGGCAGAGCTTCGCGATCGTGTCGCCAAGGGGGAGACGCTCGACCAGATACTCCCCGATGCCTTTGCACTCCTGAAGAACGCCTGCCGTCATCTCGTCGGCACCACGGCCGAGGTCTGCGGCCACTCCCTCACCTGGAACATGGTTCCCTTCGATGTCCAGCTCATCGGCGGCATCGTGCTGCACCAGGGCAAGATCGCCGAGATGCAGACCGGCGAGGGCAAGACTCTTGTGGCCACGATGCCGCTCTACCTCAACGCCCTTGCCGGCAAGAACGTCCAGCTCGTCACCGTCAACGACTATCTCGCCCTCCGCGATGCGACCTGGATGGGCCATCTCTACAAGTATCTTGGCCTCACCGTCGGCTGCATCCAGAATTCGATGGACTCCGACGAGCGCCGCGCCCAGTACGCCTGCGACATCACCTACGGCACCAACTCCGAGTTCGGCTTCGACTACCTGCGCGACAACGGCATGGCCCAGCAGCCCGAGCAGGTCGTGCAGGGTGGCCACAACTTCGCGATCGTCGACGAGGTGGACTCGATCCTGATCGACGAGGCGCGCACCCCGCTCATCATCTCCGGTCCGGCGACGATCTCGACCTCCCACATCTACACCGAGCTCAACCCGCTCGTATCCTCCATCGTTCGTGTTCAGATGGCGATGTGCAACGACCTCATCCGCGACGCGAAGAAGGCGATCGAGGCCGGCGAGGTGCAGACGTTCAAGGACAAGATCTACCAGGTCTACCACTCGATGCCGCGCCACAAGCAGTTGATGCACATGTTCGAGGACGCGACCCTGCGCAAGCATCACGAAGACGTCGAGATGCAGATGCTCTCGGAGATGTACAAGGAGCACGCCCGTAGCCTGAAGGACCAGCTCTACTTCACCATCGACGAGCGCACGCGCGAGGTGGCGCTCACTGACAAGGGGTGCGAGAAGATATGCCCGTCCGACCCGGCGATGTTCGT
>CACYCW010000205.1 GCA_902773015.1 uncultured bacterium | reverse complement strand
TCGGGATCGCCACCGTCTCGGCGATCACCTCGCTCGACGCGCCCGGGTAGCTGGCCGACACGTAGATCGTGGTGGGCGCGATCTCGGGATACTCCGCCACGGGGATCGTGTTGAGGCACAGCCCGCCGCAGAACGCGATCAGGATGGAGATCACGAACGCGACGCGCGGATGGTCGATGAATATCTGCGAGAAGGACACTTACGGATCCTCCTGCCATCGGATGTAGCGCACCTTGCCGTCCTGCACCATCGCCACCGCCTTGACCGTGTGCGTGATCCCGGCCGAGGACCCCACGATCGTGATGTCGAAGAAGCGCTCGGGGGCGTAGATGAGATAGTTCGCCGCCTCGTTGCCGATTTCGTATCCCGCCTTGTCGCGGATGCGGCTCTGCAGGTCGCTGAAGTCCTTGAAACTGCCGTAGTCCTCGTCCTTCGACAACCCGCTGTCCTGAATCGCGGCGGCGCTCGACTCGCTTCGATAGTCGAGGATCGCCTGCACGATGTTGGTGCAGTCGTTGTCCGAATCGCTGTCGTCCGTAATGCCGGGGATCACCATCAGGATCTCCGGCTGCGCGGTGTTGACGTTCACTTTCCCCGTGCCGATGACGTCGAAGAACGACAGCAACGACTTGACGGTGATCCGGTCTTCCTCCTTCGCCTCCGGATTGATGACGCCGCCCGTGAGGAAGACGCCGTTATGCTCGCGGAAGCCCTTGACCATCGCAAGCTCCTTCAGGTCCGATATCTCGCCGTTGCGGGGCTTGCACGGACTGAACTCCTTCTCGCCGTCCTCGCTCTTGAGCTCCTCCCTGTAGTATTCGGACTCGCCTCCCTCGCCGCGCGGGTAATCGTTGAGCAGGTCTTGCGAGACGGCCTCGTCCGAGTCGCGCCAGTCGTTCCATGAGCAGACAATCTCGTTCCAGTATTCCTCCGGCACGTTGCAGGCCGCGAGGATATTCTCCCATATCTCCAGCCAGTTCTGGTTGCCGCCCGACCAGAGGGTGTTGATGTTGAGCTTCGTCTCCTTCGCCTCGATGCGCACGCTGAACGTGCCCGAGTACGGATCCTGCGGATCGATGGCGATCGCGCCGGTCTCGGCCACCGAGCTTCCCTTGAGAGCGCGCTTCTCCTGTATCCACCGGTCCTTCTGGAACTCCTCCTCCATGTCGTCCAGCGTCTGATCCTCCGGAGCCTCGCTCACGTCCTGGTAGTCGGTGAGGATCACCTCCGCCACCACGCGTCCCGCGTCTGTAAGGCTGTTCACGCGCACGCGCTCGCTCGTGTGGCGGTTGACGCTCGCCTGGAGCTTCGACTCCGCCGCGAAGTTCATTACGATCAGCGACAGGACAGCGATCACCCAGATGACCGTCACCAGCGCGCTACCTGCCCGATTGCGACACATCACATCGACCCTCCTCCACCACCAGGCGGCGCACCGCCGCCCATACCCGGCATGCCGCCGCGTGGACCTCCACCCGGCCCTCCGCCAGGGCCGCCGCCCGGTCTTCCGCCAGGACCGCCGCCCGGTCTTCCGCCAGGGCCACCGCCCGGTCTTCCGCCAGGGCCGCCGCCTCCAGGTGCCGTGCCGCCGCCAGAAGTCGAGCCGCCAGAGGTCTTATCCCCTTTCTTCGTCCTCTTGCCGTCATCTTCGGACGAAACGGTGACGGGATTCTGCGAGATGTCCCAGAGCGGTATCTCCACCACGCGCATGACGGGCACGGGGTCGCCCCGCTCCTTCACGGGCGTCATCCAGAACGTCAGTTTCACCCGATAGGGTATCGAATTGGACGTGTCCCACGTGTCCTCCCACTTCGGCATGCCGTCGCCGTCCACGCTGTCCGGCTTGGACTGCACCTTGCAGTCAAAGCCCTGGATTCCCTCGATGAGCGGATAGGGCTCGAACTGTTCGTCGTCGTTGAAATCGATCTCCACCTGGTCGTCTTCCGCCAGCAGGTCGAGACGCCCGGCCTTCACCCAGAGTCCTCCCGGCCCGTCGCGCCCTTCCTTCTGAACCCACACTCGCACCGTGTGCGGCGTCTCGGAGAGCTGCGAACGGTTGCCGACGATCGAGGTG
>CACYCW010000204.1 GCA_902773015.1 uncultured bacterium | reverse complement strand
GCTGGCGCTTGGTTACGGACGAACCGACGACGGCAGCTGCCATGCCTACCTGCCGCAGCTTTTTCTGCGCAATGGCGCGCGTGTCACAGGTCTTTCGCCATACGTCGGGAAGCTGCTCGAGGAGGGGGTGTGGAAGGTGCATGGCACGTCCCCGTCTGTCTGCAGCAACGGCATCATCCTCGTCGGCACGGCGGAGGGCTCGGCGTTCGACAGCAAATGGGTGTTGGACGTTGCCGACACCGGTTCCGGCGGAGTGGCGGACTTCACGCTTTGCGGAGACGTGATACAAGACAATCCTTCGGCGAACCCTGGGATAGAGGTGGAGAAGCGCGGCGACGGCGTTGTTGAGCATGGAGGTGCGTGGCTGGCGCCGGCGCGGCGCATCGTCAAAGCAGGAACGTGGCGGTTCGCCGCGAACGGAACCAACGCCGCCGCCGACATTGCGCTTGACGGCGGCGGCCTCGAATTTGCCGCCGGGACGACCAACGTGCTGGGAAGGCTTTCTGTTTCGGCGCCGGCGACGCTGGCTTTTGAGGCTGGCGCCAGGGTCGAGTTCTCCGATTCGGCCGCTGAAGCGTGGAGCCTTCCCGCCGGAGGCGTCGTCAACATCACGGGGACGCTTGATTCCTGTTCGCTGCGGTTCGGAACGTCGAAAACGCTGGGGTCCAAGGTGCGAGCTCTCCGCTTCAACGGTATGAAGGTACATCAGAGTTCCGACGGGTACATTCTTCCCGGCCCGGAGGGAGTATTGATGATTGTGAGATAATGGAACACGGAAAACTGTCTTTGACCGCTCTTGCGGCGCTCCTTACGTCCAGCGGGGCCTTCGCCGCGACGCCGGAACTCTCCTTTTACATGAAGCTTTGCTCGACGAACGACCTGAGCCGCGTCGTCGAGGTGAGCGCGGCGGAGATGCGTGAGTTCCGCCAAAGCGAGTCGAACGGAGCAAGGAAGCTTGTCTGGAGAGGGCATCCGAATGCAGGCGCGGACTTTTCCGTGACGGCTACACTTGTCCCGGACGGAGAAGGCGGCTTCGGCTATTCATTTTCCTACGACGGCGTTTCAGATGGCTTTTCCGCCGAGGCAATCAGATTCCCAGTCGCGACTGTTCCGTGCAGCGATGCGTCCGCGCTGCTGTATCCTCTTCAGACGGGAATGCTGAGACGTCCGGACTGGGGGAAGTACAAGGACGGTGAGGCGGTTGTGAGCGCCGGCCCGAATCTCGTGGGATTTCACTTCGCGGCTTTGCTCGACGATGCAATCGGGGGGTGGTACATTGACCAACGAGGCGACGCGAGGATGCATCCGTGCCAGTTCCGTTTCGTCAAGCGCGGGGCGGAGCGCGTGGAGATGTCCGCCGCATACTTCCCGACGCTGGACGAGACTCGCGGCGGATGCGGCAGTCTTCCGTTCGGCGGCGTGATTCGCCCTGTTCGCGGCGACTGGTTCCAGGCCGCGAAGATATATCGAGACTGGCTGAAGACGCAGGACTGGTACGTTCGTGCGAAAGGGAGGAAGTTTGAGAAGCTTCGGCAGGTGGCGTTTTGGATGTGGAACCGCGGCAAGTCTGGCGAAGTCATGCCGAGCATCGAACGCTTTGTCGACGAGACCGGGCTTCCCGCCGCGCTTGACTGGTACTGGTGGCATGAGATACCCTATGACGTGAAGTACCCGAACTTCTGGCCGCCGCGTGAGCCGGTGGAGGACTTTCGCGCGGCTGTGGCGCATCTGCACGACAAAGGCGTCTATGTGCAGACATACACCAACGGCATGCTTTGGGACATGGACGAGCCGGACTGGAAGGATGGCGGCAAGCGTGAATGCCTGATGTTCAGGAACGGCTCAATGGACGTCACCGTATTCAACGTGTATCTCGGGCATCGCATGGCCATCATGTGCGGCGAGGCGCCAGAGTTCCAGCGGCGGATGCGCGATGTGGAAAGAAAGATCGCCGGATGCGGCATGGACGGTCTCTATATGGACATGATTGGCAACTGCATGAGGCCCTGCTGGAATCCGGCCCATGCGCACGCTCCGGGTGGCGGCACATCCGTCTCAAAGGGCTATCGTGCATTCATCGGCGATGTTAAAGCCGACAATCCCGGCGTGGACGTCTCCTCCGAAGAGGAGGGGG
This sequence comes from uncultured bacterium, assembly GCA_902773015.1. GTDB lineage: Bacteria > Verrucomicrobiota > Kiritimatiellia > RFP12 > UBA1067 > UBA1067. The sequence goes on along the minus strand of CACYCW010000204.1, from coordinate 15,644 downwards.
AGTCATACATCGATGTCGTCGATTCACTGATTGTCCTGTATGCCGCGTACGAGCGTCTTGGAAAGGGCGTCGCTCCGGAGTTCGAGATGCTGCCGGTGTTTCACATGCTGTACCACGGATGCGTCGCGCTATACGGCTCGTATTCAGTGATAGACGGGATAACGCCCTGGGACGAGAAGTGGGGCAGAAGGCCGGACATCGACGAGGTCAAGTGGGCGGGACGCTTTCCTGACCAGTTCGCGCTGGAGTTCGCCCGTGGTGTGGTATGGGGACAGCAGCCGACAGTACACAAACTGCTTCCTGAACACCAGACCGACCCGAAGTGGGCGGCGGAATGGAAGTTCATAAAAGATACTGCCGCATTTTACCATGCAAGCCGCGAATTCCTCTTTGACGGCGAGATGTGCGACCCGGGCGAGATGCGCTGCGCGACGCAGCCGGTCGATTTCTTCATCCGTGGATGCTACACGCAGGAAAAGGATTTCAAGACTTGTCGAGAGCCGAGTTTGCCAAAGATCATGCATTCCGTTTGGCGGGCACCGGACGGACGGGTCGCCGCAGTGCTGGTCAATTGGACTCGCACACTCGCGTCGTACGAATTGCGGACCCCGGAAGTCATGTCGGTCGGCGAGCTGCCGCCCCGGTCTTGGCGCCTTCTTTTTCGTTGAATATTGACGGGGCGATGTGCGATAATTCTGCCGATGTGATTCACGTTAAAATGGTATAATACACATCGTCAAAGGTACAAGTCTGTTCGCGTGCACTGAACACGGAGAAACGTAAGAAGGTGATATGGAGTTTCATGATTGCTATCTGCTGCTGCCCGGACGTCGTATCGAACGGGGGAGTCTGACCATTGCCGACGGGCGCATCGCCGAGATACGATGCGACTCGCCCGGCGGTTCCGCCGCAGAAGGACCCAGGTTCCTGGTGATGCCGGGGCTGGTCAATTGCCACGGTCATACCGCCATGACGCTGTTGCGCGGCCGCGGCGGCGGGTTGCCGCTCCAGCGCTGGCTCACGGAGGCCATCTTCCCCATCGAGGCGAAGATGACGCCCGAAGACGTCCGCGCCGGCGCGCGCTGGGGCATTTTCGAAATGCTTGCGGGCGGCACGACCTGCGTCGCGGACATGTACGACTTCCCCGGCGAGATGATCCTTGCGCTCCTGGAGGCCGGCATGCGCGGGCGCGTCTGCCGTGTCGGACTCTCGATCGTCCCCGGGCGTCTCGACGACTGCATTTCCTTTACGCGCAGCCATAACGAGTGGCTGCGCGCCGACAAGAAGAGCGAGGTATTGGCCGACATCTGCATCCACTCCGAGTATCTGACGGACGAGCCGTTCTGCCGCGCACTGGCGGCGGCGAACCGTACGCTCAGACGGCCGGTCCATTTCCACGTCTCTGAGACCGAAAAGGAGCACCGCGAGTGCATCGCCCGGCACGGCAAGACCCCGATCGCGTATCTCGCCGACACGGGACTCCTTGACTTCGGCGGCTATGCGGCGCACGGCGTGTGGTGCACCGACGACGACTTCCGGATCATGGCCGAGAAGGGGGTCTCGCTCGTTCACTGTCCGTCGAGCAACATGAAGCTCGGCAGCGGCTTCGCGCGCATCCCGCGCGCGATGGAGCTTGGCGTCAACGTCGCGCTCGGCACGGACGGCTGCGCCTCGAACGACAATCTCGATATGTTCGAGGAGATGCACCTCGCCTCGCTCCTCCACAAGGGCGTCGCACACGACCCGACGGCGCTTTCGCCGTGGGATGTGATCGAGATGGCGACGATCAACGGCGCACGGGCGCTCGGCCTCGAGGACCGCATCGGATCCATCGAAGTCGGCAAGGACGCCGACCTCTGTGTCATCGATTTGCGCGCTCCCCATCTGACGCCCTGTCTGGACGTCGCCAGCTTGGTCGTCCATTCCATGCACGCCTCCGATGTCACCGCGACGCTGCTCAAGGGGGATCCTGTCTACGACCGGGGGGCCCTGGCCTACGACGGGACGCCCGGCCGCGACCGGATGTGCACGCCCGAGGCGGCGCTCGACGGACCGCCCTGGACGGCGGCCGAGGCGCGGCGTGACTTTCTTTCATCCGTCAGGAGGCTTGGACTCTTATGAGGGCATTTGTCATCGCGATGGACTGCGAGGCGGAGTGCGTACGCCCCGCGCTGAAGCCGGGCGACCGGCTGTACGTCTCGGGCATCGGCAAGGTGAACGCCGCGGCGGCGACGCAGCGCGCGATCTGCGAAGGGGCGACCGAGATCTGGAACGTCGGCCTCGCGGGCGGCTTCGGCGTGACCCTCGAGATCGCCGGGCTCTACCGCGCCGACCGCGCGGTCGAGTACGACTTCGATCTCGCGGCGGTGAACGGCACGGCGATCGGCGTCCTCAACGAGTACGATACTCCCTACCTCGAGCTCGTGCCGCCGCCCGGCGCGCTCGAGCGGCCCGCGCTCGCGGCGCTGCCCGTCCTCACGCTTGCGACCGGTGACCGCTTCAACGACAGCGCGGCCGACAACGCGCTCATCACCGAGACGCTTCACGCATCGTTGCGCGACATGGAGGGCGCGGCGATCGCCCACGTCTGCAAGCGTTGCGGTGTGCCGTGTGTCTCGGTGAAGTGCGTCTCGGACATCGCCGACCGCGGCTCGATGCCCGGCCAGTACCAGGAGAACATGCGCCGCTGCCTCGCGCACCTCACCGCCGCCCTCCCGGACCTCATTTGAATACGATTCCAGACTTCCGTCTAAATGTTCGAGCGGCGCAGCTATCTTCTTGACGTGACACGACGCGTGCCGACGATGCGCACGGCCCAGGAGCTCGTCGACGTGCTCGCCAACTACCGCTACACCGAGTTTCGTCCCTTTGTCGAGCAGGGGGAGTTTCCCGAGAGCCTCGACCTGCGGCGGCTCGGCGTCTACTGCCAGATGCAGGGACTCGCGCTGGTGCCGACGACGCGCGCGATGTTTGAGGAGCTGTTCATCCGCGCCGATGACGTCATCGTCTCCACCGAGGCTGAGCGCAGCCTCGCCGGACGCGTCGAGGACATGCGCGAGGCGATGGAACGCGCCGAGGCGCAGGGACGTGCGCGGAAGGCGACGGGTTTCATGGTCACCGATTTCGCGGACGAGTGCGTGTGGCAGCCGCTCGCCGCCTCGCTGCCGGGCATCATCCTCGGCGGAAACTTCGCCTTCAGCGGCGCGAAGTCGTCGCGCATGGATCTTGAGAAGGAACTCAACCGCGTGATGGAGGCGCCGATCGGCGGGCTGCTGCTTCGGCTGGGGACGCTCTACCTGCGCGGCGGCGCGGTGCGCGAGCACTGTTCGGAGCTCTACAACATCCTCTCCCATGATGTCGGCTACTCGCGGCATCCGGGCCTGACGCAGTACGTGCTGGATGACATCTCGGGCGTGGCGCGCGGCGTGCGCATCGCCGCCGAGCGCTGGACGGATCGCAGCGACTGGGCGAAGGAGATCGTCTACATGGCCAATCTGCTGGACTGCGCATGCCATCGTCGCGATGAGGCGCGTCTTCGCGAGCTGCGCGACGAGCACGGCCATGTCTGGCGTCTCCGGTTCGCGCCCGAAGGCCGCGTCGAGTCGCTCGCCCGCCTGCCGCGCTTCTGAGCGAATTGACTTCGATCTGTGGGATGTGGTATAATCGCGCGCAATCTTAATAAGCGAGAAAGGAATGATGGCTCAGCAGCCATGACAGAGGAAATCAGAGTGCGTTTCGCGCCCTCCCCGACGGGGAAGGTGCATATCGGAAACATCCGGGCCGCCATCTACAACTGGCTCTACGCCCGTCACGTCGGCGGCAAGTTCCTCCTGCGCGTCGAGGACACCGACCTCGAGCGTTCGACGCCCGAGGCGATCCAGGCCCTCTTCGACTGCATGGAGTGGCTCGGCCTCGGGCTTGGCGACGAGCCGGTCTTCTACCAGACGAAGAACGTGAAGCGTCATCTCGAAGTCGTCGAGCGGCTGCTCGCCTCGGGTGACGCCTACAAGGTCGAGAGGACTTCGCGCGACGGCAAGACCGGCGTCGTCACGATGTTCCGCATGCCGAAGGAGGGCACGATCGAGTTCGACGACATCGTCAAGGGGCACATGGCGAAGAAGGCCGAGGACATCCCCGACTTCGCGATCGTCCGCAGCGACGGCTCGCCGATCTTCCACCTCGCCAACGTGGTGGACGACATCGACCAGCGCGTCACGCACATCATCCGCGGCGACGACCATGTGGAGAACACCTTCAAGCACATCTGCCTCTTTCGCGCGATCGGCGCGCCGATTCCGCATTACGGGCACCTTTCGATGATCGTCAACGCGCAGGGCAAGCCCTACTCGAAGCGCGATGGCGCGGCGTTCGTGGGCGAGTTCCGTGACGCCGGCTACCTGCCCGAGGCGCTTTTCAACTATCTGCTGCTTCTCGGGTGGAACCCTGGTGACGAGCGCGAGGTGCTGACCCGCGAGGAGATGGTGAGCCTCTTCGACCTCGAGAAGGTGCACGTCACCGCCGCGAAGTTCGACCTGAAGAAGCTCCAGTGGATGAACGGCGAGTACATCAAGCGCCTGCCGCGCGACGAGTTCAAGGCGGCGATGCGGAAGAGCGTGGAAGGCCTCGAAGGGGCGGCCGGCCGCGACGAGGCCTGGTGGGACCGCCTGTGCGACCAGATGCAGGTGCGCACGAAGTTCCTGAAGGACATGCCGGGCAACATCGAGTACTTCTTCCGGGATGATTACGCCTTCGATCCGAAGGCCGTCGAGAAGCGGCTGGCGAAGGACGGCGTGAAGGCGACGCTCCTCGACCTCGCGGATCGCTTCGAGAAGGTCGCGACCTGGGATGCGGTGAGCCTTGAGGTCGTCGTGAAGGAACTCTCGCAGGGGCAGGGCATGGGGCCGTGGGTCCACCCGGTCCGTGTCGCGGTCTCCGGCCGGACGGAAGGGCCGGGGCTCTTCGAGCTCCTGGAGCTGCTCGGCCGCGAGCATTCGCTCGCCCGCATCCGCGCCGCCGCCGCGAAGTACTGTCCGTGATCGAAGGGCTGGCAGCGCGGCATCAGGGGTGACAGTCGAAAGGAGTCGGGAGAATGGGCCGTTTCGAGAACAAGGTGGTGCTGGTGACCGGAGGCAACCGGAACACTGGACTGGACATCGTTGAGAAGTTCATGCGTGAGGGCGCACGGGTCTTCCTCTGCGGTTCGTCATCCGCGTCGACCGCCGCCGGCGTTGAGAAGCTTCGCGCGCGCGGGCTTGACGGCTTCACCGCGCAGGCGTGCGACGTCGGGAACATTGCCGAGGTGACCGCGCTCTTCGATCTGATCGAGCGAGAGGCCGGTCGGCTCGACATCCTCGTCAACAACGCGGCGGACCAGGGCATTGGACTGGGCGGTCCGCTGGAGATGGATCCCGAGTCGATCCTCAAGGTGATGAACACGAACGTGAAGGGCGGCTTTCAGGTGACCCAGACGGCCTGCAACCGCTTCTTCATGAAGCAGGGCACGCGTGGTGTCGTCGTCTTTCTCTCCTCGAACACGGCGATGCGCGCGATTCGCGGGCGCACGGCCTACTGCGCGTCGAAGGGGGCGATCAACTCGATGGTGCGTGCGCTCGCGCTCGACCTGGCGCCGATCGGCATCCGTGTCAACGCCTGTGCGCCGGGTTACATCTACACCGAGCGCTGGGATGCTCTCGATGAGTCGGTCAAGGCGCGTCGGCGGCTCAACTGTCCCCTCCGCCGCGAGGCGAAGGGCTCGGACATCGCCAATGTCGTCGCCTTCCTTGCCTCGGAGGAGAGCGGCAACATGACCGGCGAGATCGTCACCTGCGACGCGGGCTGCTCCTGCCAGCACATGCCCGAGGATGTCGACAGGTGAGGATCCCGTCGATAGCCGCCGATCGTCCTCGACAGCTGCCGAATGCCCTCGACAGCCGTGGATCGCCAGTGAGGCGAGCCTCGAAACAAACGTGTAAACGAAGCCCATCACACTCATCATGAAAATCACGAAGCTGAAGACGTTTGTCATTGACTGCTACCGCACGAACTGGGTGTTTGTGAAGGTCGTCACGGACGAGGGACTCGAGGGTATCGGCGAGGGGACGCTCGAGTACAAGGAGAGCGCGCTTGTCGGTGCGATAGCCGATCTCGAGCACGCGCTCCTCGGCAAGGATCCCTTCGACACCGAGTGGATTCTTCACGAGAACTACCGCGACGCCTACTGGCGCGGAGGTCCTGTCCTCATGAGCGCGCTCTCCGCCATTGACATGGCGCTCTGGGACCTGAAAGGCAAGGCGTTGGGCGTTCCCTGCTGGAAGCTGCTCGGCGGCAAGTGCCGCGATGCCGTGCCGTGCTACGCCAACTGCTGGTTCGCCGGTGCGAAGGAGCCCGAGGAGTTCGCCGACCGGGCGGCTGCCGCCGTGGAGAAGGGCTTCAAGGGTCTCAAGTGGGACCCCTTCGGCAAGAACTACCGCCAGCTGCCGCCCGAGGACTTCCGCAAGGCGATGCGCTGCGTTGAGGAGGTGAAGTCCGCCGTCGAGGGGCGCGCCGAGATCCTTATCGAGTGCCACGGACGCTTCGACCTGCCGACGGCCCTGCGCATCTGCAATGCCCTCGAGGAGTACGATCCGTTCTGGGTCGAGGAACCGGTCATCCCCGATACGCTACGGGCCCTCGCCGACCTGCGTTCGCGCGTTCGCGTGCCCATCGCCTGCGGCGAGCGTCTCTTCACCACGCAGCAGATTCTGGATGCGGTCGAGTTGCGCGCCTGCGACTATCTCCAGCCTGATTCATCGCACGCGGGCGGACTCACGGAGATGAAGAAGATCGCCGGCATCTGCGACGCGCATCACATCCCGTTCTGCGCCCACAACCCGTCGGGCCCCGTGGCGAACGCGGCCACGCTCGCCCTCGGCGTCTCGACGCCCGGCTACTGCATCCACGAGACGCTCTTTGACGACGTGCCTTGGCGCAGGGATGTCATCGACGAGGAAGTGCGCTTCGTGGATGGGTTCATGTATCCCTCCGAGCGTCCCGGGCTGGGCATCGAACTTAACGAGGCCGCCGCCGCCGCGCATCCGAAGGTCGACCACTGGCTCCGTCACTACGTTGGCACCCTCACCCAGGTCCGGCCGCCGAACTCGACCAGCTACTTCGCCTGACGCGTTGGCAGGGCCGCCTCGCCGAGGCGGCCGCTGCGCTGTCGCTACCGCTTGTCGTTGAGATGGACGGTGAGCTGCGGGAACGGTATCGAGATGCCGTTCTTCTCGAACGCGGACTTGATCGCCACCTGCGTGTCGTTGTAGACGCCCCAGTAGTTGGCGCCATCGGCCCACGGGCGCAGGTTGAGCGTGACCTGGCTGTCGTCGAGCGAGGCGACCAAGACGGACGGCGCCGGGTCGGTGAGCACGTTCGGCACGGTTGGAATCGTCTCCAGCGCGACCTTGATCGCCTTGGCGACGTCGCAGCCGTAGTCGATGCCGATCTTGATATCGACACGGCGACGCCCGAGCGCGGAGAAGTTGGTGATCGGCCCGCCCCAGGCGCTCTTGTTCGGGATGACGATCTTTTTGTTGTCGCCCGTCGCAAGCGTCGTCGCCATCATGTCGACCTTCTGGACGACGCCCTCGAGTCCGGCGATGACCACGTAGTCGCCGATCTTGAACGGCTCGTTGATGGCGATCATGAGGCCCGAGGCGAGATTGCCGAGCGACTCCTGGAAGGCGAAGCCGAGGATGAACCCGGTGACACCGAGACCGGCGATGATCGGCGTGACGTCCACCCCGAGTCGCCCGAGCACGACGACGATCAGGACCGCCCAGCACACCTTCGAGGTGACGTTGCGCACGAAATTGCCGAAGAGCGTGTTCTTCTTGCCGCCCTTCTCCACCGCCTTGCCGATGAACGAGACGATCAGGCGGATGGCGAGCGCGCCGAGCGCGAAGATGACGATCGCGGCGATGAGGCTGATGGCGAAGCTGAGGCCCTTCTCGGCGATCCAGGTGATCACCTTGTCCCACAGTTCCTGTCCCTGGCTGAGTTGGTTGCCGAATTCACTGTAGATCCTGTCGGTCACGCCGACAGCCGCCGTTGCCGTTTCGTTTGTCATGTTCATTCCTTTCCTTGGCGCATATTATACCAAATTCCACCCACGCGCGTGGCGGATTTTGGTATAATACGTCCAGATGATGGCCCATTTGATCGAGATACGCGATCTGAAGAAGATTTACGCGCAGGGTGAGGAACCCGTGCACGCGCTTGACGGCGTGTCCATTGACATCGACGAGGGCGAGTTCGTGGCGATCATGGGCGCCTCCGGCTCGGGCAAGTCGACGATGCTCAACATCCTCGGCTGCCTGGACACGCCGACGAGCGGTAGCTATCGGCTCGACGGGCTGGAGGTCGCCAAGCGCACGCGCAAGGAGCTGGCGATCATCCGCAACCGCAAGCTCGGTTTCGTCTTCCAGAACTTCAACCTGCTGCCGCGCACGAGCGCGATCGAGCAGGTGGAGCTGCCAGACCTCTACATGGGCCGACTCTCGCGCCGCGAGCGTCGGCGCCGCGCCCTGGAGCTCCTGAAGCGCGTCGGGCTCGGCGGACGCGGCACCCATACGCCCGCGCAGCTCTCCGGCGGGCAGCAGCAGCGCGTCGCCATCGCCCGCGCGCTCATGAACGAGCCGCCCGTGCTCTTCGCCGACGAACCGACCGGCAACCTGGACACGAAGAGCTCCATCGAGATCATGAACCTCTTCACCGAGCTCTCCAACGAGGGCATCACCATCGTGATGGTGACCCACGAGGACGACATCGCGGCGTATGCGAAGCGCCATCTGCTGATGAAGGACGGCAAGCTCGTGAAGGACGACCGGCGCGAGCCGGCGAAGGGGGGCGGCGCGTGAACTTCGTGATGATCTTCAAGGTCGCGGTGCTGGCGATCCTGCGCAACAAGACGCGCGCGCTCCTCACCTGCCTCGGCATCATCGTCGGCATCGCCGCGGTGATCGCCGTGCTGGCGATCGGCAAGGGCGCTTCGACGATGATGCTCAACGAGATCTCCTCCATGGGCAACAACCTGATGATGGTGTTCCCCGACTGGAACCGCCGCGGCCAGGTGCGCAGCGGCATGGGCGCCGGCCAGACGATGACGGCCGACGACGCGGAGGCGATCCGCCACGAGCTCTCCCACCTCATCAAGTACGTCTCCCCGGCCGTCAACGTGAGTTCCCAGCTCATCTACCAGAACAAGAACTGGAGCTGCCGCGTGAGCGGCGTCTCCTGTGACATGCCGGAAATCCGCAACTGGCAGATCGGCGAGGGCCGCTTCTTCACCGAGGACGAGGAGCGCAACTACGCGCGCGTCTGCGTGATCGGCACCACCGTGCAGACCAACCTCTTCGACGACGAGGACCCGATTGGGCGGACGATCCGGATCGGCGCGATGCCGTTCAAGGTGGTGGGCGTGTTGCGCTCGAAGGGCGCGAACGGCTGGGGGCAGGACCAGGACGACACGGTGATGGCGCCATACACGACGGTGGGGCGAGTCCTGACGCGCTCGAAGTTCCGCTCGATCAACATGATGAACCTCTCGCTCATCAACATGGACGAGCTCGAGGAGGCGAAGCGCGAGGTGACGGCGCTCCTCCGTCAGCGGCACAAGCTGCCCGACTACCAGGATGACGACTTCGAGACCCGCGACACGACCGAGATCATGGCCACGATGGGCTCCGTCTCCTCCCTGATGACGGTGCTGCTCACCGCCGTCGCGGCGATCTCCCTGCTCGTGGGCGGCATCGGCATCATGAACATCATGCTTGTGAGCGTCACCGAGCGCATCAAGGAGATCGGCCTCAGGATGGCGATCGGGGCGACGCCGTTCATGATCCTCTCGCAGTTCATCATCGAGGCGGTGGTGCTCTCGACCGTCGGCGGCGCGATCGGCGTCGGCGTCGGCGTCGTCACGGCCAACATCATCGGAGAGGTGAATAACTGGCCGATCGTGATTGAGGTCTCCTCGGCTCTGTACTCGTTCCTCTTCTCGGCGTTCGTCGGCATGTTCTTCGGCTTCTACCCGGCCTACCGCGCCTCGAAGCTGAACCCGATCGACTGCCTGAGGTACGAATGAAAGCTGAATGAGGACAGAAAGGACCCTGACATGAGATCACCCGCCCCGTTTCCCGCCCTAGCCGCCGCGCTCCTGGTCGCCGGCGGCGCCTTCTCGGCGACCGTGAAGACCCTTGACCGAGAGGTGTTCGTGCGCGATGCGAACTACGACGAGTCGAAGATCGCCCCCTACACTCTCGAGGATCCGCTCCGCTTCGTCGACGGACGGGCCGTCACGAAGGAGAACTGGCCCGAGCGTCGCAGGGAGATTCTTGGCATCTTCGCACGTGAGATGTACGGTGCCGAGCCGCCGCCGCCGGCCGCGGTCGTCACCGAGCTCGTCGACGAGAAGGTGACCGTCGCCGGCTATGCGATCCGCCGGCAGTACCGGATGTGGTTCACTGCCGACAAGTCGGGACCCTGCGTCAACTGGATCGTCTGGATTCCCCGTTACGCGAAGAAGCCCGTGCCGGTCATTTCGTTCCTCAACTACCGTGGCAACCACGAACTCGTGCCCGATGAGGACATCCCTGTCATGACGGCCTGGGTGCGCAATGGCATGGGGAAGGTCACCGCGCACCGGGCCGCGGAGGAAACCCGCGGCGCGCAGCAGGACCCGAACAGCGCGACGGTTTTCCCGATCGGCACGATTCTCGCCCGCGGTTACGCGGTGATGAGCGCGTGCTACTGCGAGGTCTCGCCCGACCCCACGATGAATGCGCCCGATGCGGCGATCTTCCCGCAGGAGACGTTCGCCTACACGGGTGTCTTCACGCTCTGGGGACCGCGCGATCCGAAGCGCACCGACAACATCACGGCGATCGGCGCGTGGGGCTGGGCGCTCTCCCGCGGCCTCGATCTCGCCGAGCGCATCCCCGAGATCGACGCGAGGAGATCCGTCGTCACGGGCTGCTCGCGCCTGGGCAAGTCCGCCCTGATGGCCGCCGCGCGCGACGAGCGCTTCGCCGTGTGTGTGCCCAACCAGACCGGTGGCGGCGGCGTGCCGCTCGCGAAGCGTGACTACGGCGAGAACATCTCCACCGAAAACCGCATGTTCACCCACTGGTACTGCACGGCCTATGCGAAGTACGCCGAGGACCCGGCGAAGACGCTCACCTTCGACCAGCACCTGTTCCTCGCATGCGTCGCACCGCGCGCCCTTCTCGTTCAAGGCTTTGGCTCGAAGTGGTTCGATCCCATGGGTGAGTACCTGTCGGTCCGGGCGGCGAGCCCCGTGTGGGAGATGCTCTGCGGCGAGGGCCTGCCCGCCGGCGACTTCCCCGCCGAGTTCGACACGTCAGCGATCGGCGCCCGACTCGGTTACGTCCGTCGCGCCGAGGCCCACGGCATCTCCGCCTACGACTGGCTCTGGATGATGGACTTCGCCGATCGCGTCTTCAAGGTAAAGCAAGTAAAGGACAGACAATGAAGATGAAAATCAAGACAGGAATCGCTCTCGGGCTGACGGCGGTCGCCGTCACAGCCGGGGCCCGTGAGCTGCGCGTGCTCGCCATCGGCAACAGCTTCTCGCAGAGCCTCATGAAGGAGCTGCCCGCTGTCGCCGCGGCTATGCCGGACTGCAAGCTGAACTTCGCCAACATGATGATCGGCGGCTGTCCCCTCGAGCGGCACTGGGACAATGTCGAGAAGGCGGCGACTGACCCGTCGTTCAAGCCCTACTCCATCTCCAAGAGCTACGCCTTCGATGTCGAGAAGGGCAAGTCGCTGCCGCGCAAGGCGAACATCCCCGAGATGCTCGTAGCCGACCGCTGGGACATCGTGACCATCCAGCAGGCGAGCCCGAAGAGCCCGTTCTACGACACCTACCAGCCGTATGCGGACAAGCTGATCGCCAAGATCCGCGAGCTCGCCCCGCAGGCGGAGATCCGCATCCAGGAGACCTGGAGCTACTCGCCGTATTCCGGGCTGCTCGCGGATTGGAAGATGAACCCGAAGACGATGTACGAGTCGATCAAGGCCGCCTACGACCGCCTTGCGACCGCCTATTCGTTCAAGGTCATCCCGGCAGGCGACGCCGTGCAGCTCTTCCGCGAGCGGCTGCCGGTCAAGTACGCGAAAGTGTCGACTCCGGCGGAGATCGCCGCGATGAAGCAGCCGGAGGTTCTTGATTTCCATCACGATCCTGTCGGCAATTCGCGCTGGGGCAAGGGCCGCAAGGGCAGGAAGGACGCCAACGAGGTGAAACTGCGCGTCGATGCCATCCATCTCAATGCCGAGGGCCAGTACCTGCAGGCCTGCGTCTGGGTGGCGGCGCTTTTTGATGTCGACATCACGAAACTCGCCTATGCGCCGAATCTTCCGGACTTCGCCGAGCGCGCGGCGTTGATGCGCCGTTGCGCGGCCGACGCCGTCGCCGCGCGCCGGAAGTAGTCCGTTCGTGCTCGTCATCGACATCATCAGCGTCCAGCCGCGCATGTTCGAGGGCTTCCTCCGGGAGTCCATCGTGGCGCGCGCGGTGAAGAAGGGGGCCTGCGCCATCAACATCATCGACCTGCGCGAATTCGGCGAGGGCCGCTGGCGCAAGGTCGACGAGCGTCCTTATGGCGGCGGCCCCGGCATGCTGATGAAGTGCGGTCCCTGGTTCGCCGCCGTGGAATCCCGCCTCGGTGCAACCGATTCGGTTCCGCGCGGTTCGTCGCCGGCCCGCGTGGTGATGACGACTCCGGCGGGCCGCAAGTTCGTTCAGCGTGACGCGGAGGAGCTGAGCCGCTGCGAACACCTTGTCTTCATGTGCGGGCACTACGAGGGCTTCGACGCGCGCATTGAGACGCTGGCGACGGACCAGTTTTCGATCGGCGATTTCGTGATGACCGGCGGCGAGCTCGCGGCGGCGGCGATGGTCGATTCGATCGTGCGTCTTCTGCCGGGGGTGCTTGGCGGCGGCCCTGCCGCGGTCGCGAGCGAGAGCTTCGCCCGCGAGGGGGTGCTTGAGGCGCCGCAGTACACGCACCCGCCCGAGTTTCGCGGGATGAAGGTGCCCGAGGTGCTGCTCTCGGGCGATCACGCTCGCATCGAGGCCTGGCGCCAGGCCGAGTCCCGCCGCGTCACTAGGGAGCGGAGAAGTTGATCGCCGCGCCTTTTCTCCTTGCGGTGACGATCGTCGCGCATGAGCCGGGGTACACCACCTCGCTCGCCAATCACCTGAAGCGCTGGCTCGGCAGCGAAAGCGTTCCGGCGCAGGTGGTGACGCCCGCGCAGATGTCCGCTGCGCTCTGGCAGGAGAGTTTCGCATTTCTCGTCGGCTTCTCGAACCCCTCGACCGCCGAGCTGCGCACGCTGCGCGCGTTTCGTTCGCGCGGCGGCCGACTCGTCGTCTTCCACTCCGCCTCGCCGGCCCTCGGCGAGCTGATGGGCGTCAAGCCCGTCGGCTACCGCGCCGCCTCCTATCCCGGCGAGTGGAGCCGCATGAGCTTCGTCACGCGCGTCCCCGCCGGTCTCCCCGCGTCGATCCTTCAGACGTCAACCGTCCTCCAGCGCGCACGACCGATCAACGGACGGAGCCGTGTGCTGGCGACCTGGCAGGATCGCACCGGACGTGCCACCGGCGAGCCGGCGTGGCTCGCTTCCGACGCCGGCTACTGGATGACCCACGTGCTGCTCGCCGATGGCGACGAGGCGCTGAAGGCCCAGCTTCTCGGTGCGCTCGTCGGCTCGGTCATCCCCAAGGCGTGGAGCGTCGCCGGACACAACGCGCGCGTCGGCGCGAAGCTCGCGTCACTGCGCGAGTACGCGGCGCGACAGGCGCCTCGCGGCGGCGAGATCCACGCGATCTGGGAGCATTCAGGCTGCGGACTCTATCCCGGCGACTGGCCGCGCACGATGCGCCTTCTGCAGGCCGCGCACGTGACCGATTTCTTCGTCAATGTCGCCGGCGCCGGCTTCGCCCACTACGCGAGCGCGACGCTGCCGCGCTCCAAGACCTTCTCGCAGGAAGGCGACCAGCTCGCGGCGGCGCTCGCCGCCGCGCGCGGCACCGGCATCCGCGTACACGCCTGGATCATCTGCTTCAGTGCGACGCGCGCGACGCCCGACCGACTGGAGGACTTCCGCCGCCGCGGCTGGCGGCTCAAGGACGCGAAGGGACGCCTCACGGACTATCTCAACCCAGCCGACCCAGCGGTTCGCGCGCACGTCCTCGCGGCAATCGACGAGATCCAGTCGCGCTACGCCGTGAGCGGCATCCACCTCGACTTCGTGCGCTGGGGCGACGGCACGGCGAAGCCGAATGGGGCGGCGGACACGATCTCGCAGTTCGTCACTCTCGCGCGGCGGCACGTGAAGCGTCCGAAGTGGCTCACCGCCGCAGTGTACGGCAAATACCCGAGCTGCATCCGCACCGTCGGCCAGGACTGGGACAGCTGGCTCAACACGGGTGTCGTCGACTACGTCGTGCCGATGGACTACACCGAGTCGCCGGCGAAGTTCACGGAGCTCGTGCGTCAGCACGCGTCGGTGCCGTCGCACGCGCGTCGCACGATCGCGGGCATCGGCGTCACGGCGAACGAGTCGCGGCTGGACGCGCGGCAGGTCATCGACCAGATTCGCCTCGCGCGGCAGTATGGGCTCGCCGGCGAGTCGCTCTTCGATCTGGACACGACCCTCGAGAAGGAGATTCTCCCCTACCTGCGTCTCGGCGTCTGGTCCCACTGAGCCATCTTGCAAAGGGGATGGTGAGAGGAGTAGGCGAGGAGGTAAGATATGAAGGCATGGATCCAAAGAGTCGAAGAGGCGTCGGTGACGATCGACGGCGAGCGTGTCGCCGAGATCGGCAAGGGGTATCTGGTCCTGCTCGGCGTGACCCACTCCGACACGGAGCGGGCGGCCGATCAACTGGCCGATCGCATCGTGACGCTTCGCATCTTCGAGGACGAGAACGGCAAGATCAACCGCTCCATCGAGGACGTGGGCGGCTCGGTGATCGTCGTCTCTCAGTTCACCCTCTACGCCGACACGGCGCACGGGCGTCGCCCTGGCTTCTCGAACGCCGCGCGTCCCGAGCAGGCGGAGCCGCTGTACGAGCGCGTGGTTGCGCGCCTGCGCGAGCGCCTCGGCCCGGCGCGCCTCGGCACGGGTCGGTTCGGTGCGGAGATGAAAGTGCGCCTCCTCAACGACGGCCCGTTCTCGGTCGAGCTTCTGGCGTGAAGGGCTCGTGATTGAGCGCCCCTCTGTGAATTAAACCTAAGCGTCGCAGTTGAAGTCAATAGTGCATCTGCCCGTCAGCCAACGTTGGCGGGGTAATCGGCAGGGGGCGACAGGACGTCGGCCCCTGCCGAACGGCGACTCGGCCCGCGCTCAACCATTTCTCACCCGACCACGACCTGGATCGGGAAGGAGACGGTCTCGATCCCGCGATCGGGATCGGGCGCCGCGACGTGCAGGTTGATGAAAACCGCGCCCCACCCGGAGCGCGGAAACTCCACAGACTTTTTCGCCAGAGCCACAGACTTTTTCGCCGTGCCTTCCAGCATGCGTCCGGTTTGGCGCGGCAACCGTAAGCCGTGCGCGTGTGCCGTGCCTTCCAGCATGCG
>CACYCW010000203.1 GCA_902773015.1 uncultured bacterium | reverse complement strand
GCCGCCGATCGCGTAGTCGGCCTGGAACATGAGGCCGGGGCCCATCGTGTTCGCGCGGCACGGCACGAGCGTCGTGCGGCTCTTGAAGGAGGTCTGCGCGTTCTGCTCGATCGTGAGCGGATGCAGCTTCACCGCGACGCGATATGGCTGCTTCTTCCACTCCGCGTCGGACTTGAACTCCGCGCCGATGGTCGGCTCCCAGAACGCGATGTGACACATGCGGCCGATGCCGTAGACCAGCACGAGCTTCGCGCCCGCGGCCTTGAGCTCGGCGATCTTCTTCGGGTAGGTCGGCAGGTTCGCCTTCGTGGCGAAGTTGCGGTGGTCCTTCGGCACGGTGAGCTTGCCGAGCGGATTGTAGAGCGCCTGCTCCATCGCGTACTGGAACGACGCCTCGCCGGTGAGGGTGTTGCCATTGCCATCGGCCCACTCGTCCATGTTGAAGCACCAGACGTGCTTGCAGTCGACGTTCCACTCCTTGAGGAAGTAGACGGCCCACTTGTACATGCCCATCGGCCCGACGGGCAGGATGAACGCGATCTTCTCGCCGCGCTCCTTGGCCTTTTTGATCTCGTTGGCGATCTCGTGGCCCATCTTGACGTCGAACTCACCGAGATCCTTGCACTCGACAGGCTCGAACGCGGGATTCCAGAACTTCTGACGCTTGCAGACGTCGGCCGGCTTGTTGGCGCAGCACTTGTCGATCTTCTTCATATCCCAGCCCTTGGGGAAGAAACCCTCGAGGAGGGAGCCCTTGACAGTAGATGCGAAATCCATGTCTGGTTGTTCCTTTCTTTGTTTTGTTTGTCCGTGTATTATACCACAATCACGCTGAAATTGGTAGGGCCACTCAGGCGAATATCCCGCCGGAGAGCGAGTAGTACTCGTCGTCGAGCTCGAAGACGCCATTGCGCTCGGACGCCCACGAGGCGGACGGGAACGGGAGACGAGTGCGCATGGTGTCCCAGTTGCGGTAGTTCTGCTCGCCATTCGTCTCAAGGAGCCCCATCCCCTTCAGACCCGGAAAGGCGTCGAGCCGCGCCGCCACGCACTTGTTCCACTCGACCATCCGCGGCGAAACCGTCAGGTCCGCGCAGAAGCACGGCACCCCGCGCCGCTTCGCCTCCGCCGCCACCGCGAGCGAAACGGACAACGTCTTCGCGATCGGCTTCAACGCCATCGCCCTGTAGCCCATGTCCATGCGCCGGGCCGCGTCCGCTGCCGTGTGCGCCGACTCGTCCGCCGCCAGCCGCAGCGGGACGTCATGCACCTCGATGTCGGCGAGTTCGTCGAACGGCTCCTCCACGATGGCGGTGCGATCCGCCGCGCCGATCGCCTCGAGATGCTCGACAAACCTCATGAACGTCGACTTCGTCGCGTAGCGTCCGTTGGCATCGAAATAGTAGAGAGGATGCCCGCAGTCCGTCCACGGCGTCTCCGCGTCCCTGACCGCCTTGTGAATAGCCGAGACGCGCGCGCAGTCCTGGTCGAGCATCTCGTCCTGCGAACCGGGATGTCCGATCTTGATCTTGAGGAAGAAGTGCCCTGCCGCGACGAGCCGGCGCACCTCGTCGAGTCCAGTCGCATAGGAGATGAGGGGAATCGACGCACAGCGGGCGTGACGGGCGGATTGCGCCGGGCGAAATTCAGGCGGCAGCATGGCGTCGTAGTCAGAGAATCCATTGGCACGAGCGTAGAGCGCCCATGCCGCGAAGTCCAGCGGAACCAGCGCGTTCAGGACGAACGTGGGGCGCAGCGACCCGCGACCGGAAAGGTCCCTTCCGTATTCGAGAAGCCGCGGCAGGAGCGCCTTTAGCAGCTCCGGCGGCGTGGTGAATGACATCCCCTTCGCGAGTTCCATCGCCCTTTCGGTGATGGCGAACATGAGCCTGTTGCCTTCGTCTTCCGAAACGGATGTGAACACGCCCGCGTCGCTCCAGAGGACGCTCTGCACGCCGAGCCCGCAACCGTCATGCTCGTCGGAACGGAGCTTCACCTCGGTCTGCCACAGCTCGTGCAGATATCCGCCTTTGAATCCGAATGGACGGATCAGGGGCTCGCGTGAGAACTCCGCCCGCGAATCGTCTATCCGAATGGCATTCATGCCTGCGACCTCATGGCCTCGCGCTTCCTGGCGATGCGGATCCTGCCGCCCGTGACGCACCACATCCATCCGTCGGGATCAGACGCAGGCGAGAACGTCGGCCCTCCTGAAATCGTCCCTGTCGCGCTGAAGAGCAGATACCGGCCATCTGTAAGTTGCGATTCATGTTCTCTCCACGAATCCGTTATCGGACTCGTCGATCTTCTCGCGTTTGAGATCCCGTACCAGGCGGATGGCGTCACGCAGGCCGCCGAATGTGATCCAGACCGTGCAGATAGTGCCCAGAACGCCGGTGATGAGGATGAGCTTCACCCACCAGAACCGGTTCCAGAATCCGTCCGTCAGCCAATCTGTCGTGGCGCCCAGAACGGTGCCGATGATGAACACAGCCACCCAGCCGAAGCTCCAGACCATCGTGCCGTAGGCGACGAACTTGTCGAACGCCGGCGCGTCCTTGCCGACACCGGTCAGCTTGCGGAAGGAGAATCGGTTTTCCGTCTGCGTCGCGGTGGCGCCGTCCGCATACTTGCCCCGGTGCAGCAGCCTGTCCATGTCGTGCACGTGGCGCGGACCAAGCAGCGACACGCCGACGTAGGAGGCGATCGCCCCGCACATCGTCCAGAAGTAGATGTGCTGCCCGTTGAGCGGGAATCCCGGCCAGAACTGCTGCAGGAGGAGCCCGCCGACGCCCATTGTCGACCCGACGATCATCGCCGTCCAGGCACCGGCCGTGGTGCCGCGCTTCCAGTAGAGTCCGCCGATGATCGCGCTCCCTGCGCCGCCGACGTAGATGGCGCCGGTGAGCGAGAAGTACATCAGCACGAACTCCTTCATCGGGAAGAGGATCGAGAAGAAGAAGGCGAAGACGGCGACGGAAAGGACGCCGAGACGGAGCAGCAGGAGATGGCGTCTCTGGCCGACGGGCCTGCCGCGGGCCGGCAGCACGACGTCCTGCACGAGAATGGTGCCCCAGGCGTGCATGTACATGCTGTCGGTCGAGATAGCCATCATCATCACGGTCGCCGCAAAGAAGCCCATGAGACCGACCGGGAGGACGCACGAGACGAACGTCGGCACGGTCATCTGCGTCCGGATGACGGGGTCGGTGATGGCGGCGAGCTTGGCGTTGACGGCTGCGGCGATCTCCGGGAAGCCCGGGCCATTGATCGCCGCATAGGCGGCGAGCGGGATGATGACCATGCAGAGCTGGCTGACGAGCTCGCGCCAGTTGGAGACGATTCCCGCCATGACCGCCTCGTGCGGCGTCTTCGCCGCGGCGCCCGCGGCTGACTTCGCCTGCCAGGCGCGCGTGCGGTAGAGCGCGTCCATCACGCCGATGAGGAAGTAGACGACGTTGAAGTCCGACGCCTTGCCGGTCTTGAAGGGATTGATCATCGACGCCCCCTCCGGCGCGACCGCGAGCCCGGCAATGATCTCGTTCCAGCCGAACTTCTGGAAGAAGAAGAACATGATGAACAGGAAGACGACGAGCATGATCATGCCCTGGAAGAAGTCCGTCAGCATGATCGAGATCTGTCCGCCGCTCATCGCGATGTACGCGGCGATCGCGAGATTGGCGGCGATGAGCGCGGGGAAGACGGGGATCGTCACGCCGAGCACGGTGAACGCGTCCGGGAAGCCGATGAACATCATGATGAACTTCGCCGTCACGGCGGGGAAGATGCCGTAGTTGAGGAAGCCGCTCACGCAGGAGAGCGAGCCCGCGAAAATGCGGAAACGCCGCGAATAGCGCATCTCGAAGAACTGCGCGAGCGTGAGCGCCCGCGTCTCCCGGAGGCGGTACACGACGAAGCCCGAGATCGCGATGCAGAGGATGACCATCGACATCAGCAGCATGCCCCACTGCGCGGGCAACCCGTTCGCATAGGTCATCTCCCAGAGCGCGACCATCGAGATCGCCCCGCCGAATCCGTTCGAGACGGACACGATGTAGCGGCCGGCCATGCGGTTTGCGGCGAGGAAGTCGGAGACGCTTCGCATGTACCGCTTCACCCAGACGGCGACGACCAGGAGCGCCGTCATCACGACGCCCACGATGAGCCAGTCTATGCCGTGCAGGTTCATCGCCGTCTCACGCGAACACCGGTTCGTAGAGATCGACGGGGACGGCGACCGCGCGCTTCTCGCGAATCGCCCCGATCGCCAGGTTCGAGAGGAGCACGGCGCGCATGCCGGCCATCTCGTCGCACGGGGACTGCCCGCCGGTCCTGATCGCCTCGATGAAGCCGCCGAGCATCGCGCGGTGGCCCTTGTCCACACCGAGCGCCCCCCAGTTGTCCTTCATGTTGCCGGTGGCCGTCGCCCGCTGGCGCTCGCGCGTCTTGGCCATAAACGCCTCGAAGCCCTCGCCGGGCACGCGGTCCGCGTAGGAGTCGAACTGCAGCGGGAAGGTCTCGCGCTCCTCGCCGTCCATGCCCCAGTAGCGGTTCTCGACGAAGAACAGCGACTGGAACAGAGCCGCGCGGCTCGTCACCTCGTAGCGCTCCTTGGGGAAGTCGAAGGTGCCAGTCGCGTCGAAGACGATGGTCGCCGCATTGCCGTCGGAGAAGAGCACGTTGAGTCCGTGCGAGAGCCGCGCCGAGCCCCAGCCGGTGATCTCCACCGGGCGGGCGGGGGCGAAGAACCAGCACGCAAGGTCAAGCCAGTGCACCACCTCGCCGATGACGAGCCCGCCGCCGTGCGCCGGGTCGAGATGCACCATCCGATAGCTCGATGACTCGTCCTGGACGCGGATGAGGAAGTTGGTCTTCATCTCCTCGTCGAGCGGCTCGCGCGTCATCTCGATGTAGCGCCAGGGGTTGTGCTTCGGCGCGGCGATCTGCGCGGCGACCCGGCGCTTCAGCGCCTGCAAGGCCGGCGACATGCGTCGGTTCATGTCGACGCAGAACTTGATGCCGCCCTTCTGCACCGCCCGGATCATCTCCCAGCAGTCGGCGAGCAACATCGCCATAGGCTTCTCGCAGAAGACGTGCTTGCCCCGCGCCGCCGCCGCGAGCACGATGTCCTTGTGCATGTCATGCGGCGTCGAGACCTTGACGAAATCGACCTCGGGATCGCCCAGGACCTCCATGTAGTCGGCGACCGCCTTCTCGCCGCCGAAATCCCGTGCCGCGGCCTCCGCCGCCTCGAGCCGCGGATCGCAGCAGAACTTGACGATCACGTCGCCGCGCGCCTTCATGTTAGGCAGGTCCTGGTCGTGCGCGAAGCCGCCGCACCCGATCTGCCCCATCACCAGCTTACCGTCTCTCACTCCCAGCCTCCTTGTATATTGCCGTGATCAGGTCGATCGTCCTCTTCGCCTCCTCACCGTCGATCGGATAGGGTTTGCCGCCCTCCAGCGAGTCAACGAACGCCTCGATGCACGCGAGATGCCCCGCGTACTCGAGCTGGTCGGGACGCGAGACGCCAGTCTTCTGGTCGTCCCATGTGTAGGTGCCCTTCGTCCCATGGATCTCGAGGCGCTTGCCGCTGCCCGGAAACGACGCGGTCGTCGCGTAGATGGACCCGAGTGCGCCCCCCCTGAAGCGGATCACCGCGGCGGCTGTGTCCTCCGTCTCCATCGGATGCGCCAGGGTGGCGCAGAATGCCTTGACCTCCTCGACCGGAGGCATCAGCGCCACGAGCCAGTCGACAAGATGGATGGCCTGGTTGATGAGCGCGCCGCCGCCGTCCATCGCCCATGTCCCGTGCCAGCTGCCCGCGTAGTAGGAATCCTCCCGCCACCACGGCACCTCGGCCTTGGCGAAAGTGATGCGACCGAGCTCGCCCGAATCGATGACGCGCTTCGCCTTGAGGAAGTCCTCGGAGAAGCGCGTCTGGAGGATTCCTCCCAGCGGCGTGCCCGTCTCTCGGCAGGCGGCGATCAGCCGCTCGCACCGCTCGGACGTGATGGTCAGCGGTTTCTCGACCAGCACGGGAACGCGATGCCGCGCGGCGGCGAGCACCGCCTCATCATGCGCGCCCGATGGAGTCGCGACCGTGACGAGGCCAACGTCCCCCCCGGCCAGCGCCGCATCGAGATCCGAGAAGGCACGGCAGCCGAATTCCGCCGCGAACTTCTCGACGCGATCCTTCGCGATGTCGACCGCCGCAACGAGCTCGACCTTTTCGCTCGCCTTCACCGCCTGGGCATGAAACCGGGCGATCAGACCCGTTCCCACGATGGCGACACCTCTTTTTCCTGCCTTCACCTCTGCTCCTTTCTGACTTTCAAGTCGCTCATCGTCGCCAGGTCGTGCGGGTCACGGTCTTGGGCCGGCCATAGCCGCCACGACCGCCATAGCCGCCGCCCGGCCAGCGACCGCCGTAGCCACCGTAGCCGCCGCCTCCGCCGTAGCCACCCGGACAGTCGGTGATGCGACGGACGACGAGCAGGTTGGACGGAATCTCCTTCACAAACAGCGAAGGCTCAACCGGGAACATCCCGCCGTCCGTCATCCGGCGCGTCTGCGGAGCGAAGAGAAAGAGCCGGTCCTTCGCGCGCGTCACGGCTACGTAGAAGAGCCGACGCTCCTCGTCAAGGCGTCCCTCCTCCGCCGCGCGGGAGCTCGGAAACATCCCTTCCGTGAGCCACGGCACGATCACCACCGGCCACTCCATGCCCTTGGCCTGGTGGACTGTCGAGAGCGTGATGCGGTCGAGCGCGGGATCATTGCGCCGGACGTCGAGATTGGTCATGAGCGCGACATCGGCAAGGAACGCCTCCAGCCCGCCGGGATTGCCCGCGATCTGGCTGGCGAGCTCCTTGAGGTCGTCCAGGCGGTCCTCGGCCTCGGCTTCCTCGAACTCCCGGCGGAGGTGATCCTCGTAGAAGAGGTCGCAGAAGTCCTCGACGAGTTCGCCGATCTCCTCCTCGGCCAGATGGTCGCGCGCCACCTCGAAGCACTTCGCAAGCGGTGGCCACGCCGCCCTGCCCTTCGCGCCAAGAAAGCCGCGCAGCGCCTCGCGCGCCGCCGCGTCATGTCCGTCGAAACGCCGCCCGAGCTTCTCCCAGCAGCCCGCGGCGCTCTTCTCGCCGACTCCCGGCAGGAGGCGGACGAGGCGGGTGAAGGAGAGCTCGTCCTCCGGGTTCACGAGAAGCCGCAGGTAGGCGAGCGCGTCCTTGACGTGAAGCTGCTCGAAGACGCCGACTCCCGAGGTGATGCGGTAGGGCACGCGCATTCGCGCGAGAGTCATCTGCACGTCGATGGACTGGTAGTGGCTGCGGTAGAGAATGGCGATGTCGCCGCAGCGGAAGCCATCCTCCCGCAGGCGCGTGACGGTGCGCAGAATCTCTTCCGCCTGCGCCTTGCCGTCGTAGACGCGGCAGAAGACTGGCTTTTCGCCGCGACCGCCGCGGTTGGGGCGCAGGATCTTCTCGAACTGGCGCGGCGAGTCGCGCATCACGACGTTCGCGACGTCCAGCACCTCGGGCACGCTGCGGTAGTTGCGCTCGAGCTTAACGATGCGGCAGCCGCTCCAGCGCTCCGGGAAGTTCATGATGTTCTCGATCTGCGCGCCGCGCCAGGTGTAGATGCACTGGAAGTCGTCGCCGACGGCCATGAGGTTGCGGTGCTTCGCGGCGAGGGTGTCGGTGAACTCGGCCTGCAGGCCGTTCGTGTCCTGGTACTCGTCGACGAGTATGTGGAGGAAGTGCTCCTGAAGCATCGTGCGCACACCCTCGTGCTCGCGCAAGAGGCGGAGGCCATTCACGAGGAGGTCGTCGAAGTCCATCGCGCCGAGCTCGCGCTTGCGCGCGTCGTAGAGCGCGGCGACGCGCTCGATCTCCGCGGGCGTGAAGCCGGCCGCCTTCGTCTGCCAGCGCGCGGCGATAAGGTCGATGGGCTTCTGCTCGTTCTGCGATTCGGAGATCATCTTGGCGACGATCTCCTTCTTCGGGAAGTCCTTCGGGTCCTTCACCGTCGCCTTGATGATCTCGCCGACAAGCCGGCGCTGGTCGTCCTCGTCGATGATCTGGAAGCCGGGACGGTAGCCGAGCACGCTCCCGTAACGGCGGAGGAACCGCGCGCAGATCGAGTGGAAGGTGCCGGACCAGATCGACTGGGCGGTGTCGCCGACGACGGCCTGGGCGCGCTCGAGCATCTCGCGCGCGGCGCGGTTCGTGAACGTGAGCAGGAGGATGCGCTCAGGCGGCACGCCTCGCTCAATCAGGTAGGCGACGCGGTGGACGAGTGTGCGCGTCTTGCCGGTGCCTGCCGACGCGAGCACGAGGAGCGGTCCGTCGCCGGCGGTCGCCGCGGCGCACTGCTCGGGATTGAGAAGCCTGGAGAAGTCAGTCATGGCACACGCGCCTCACGTACTCGTCGTAGATCAGCCGCGCGTCGAACTCGCGCTCGCAGAGCTTCCGTGACGCGCCCCCCTCGAGCATCGCGACGCGGCGGATGGCCGCCACGAGCGAGGCGACATCGCCGGGACGGTAGGTCGCGCCGCACCGGTAGCTCTCGAGGAGCGCCGCCGACTCGCCGGTGAGCGAGGAGACGATGCCGAGCCCGGCGCGCGCATAGTCGAAGATCTTGTTGGGCAGTCCCACCCAGCTCGCGTCCGCCATCGGGATGACGCCGATGTCGCACTCGTCGTAGAGGGCGGCGAGATCCGGCGCCGAGAGGAAGCCGTGGCAGCGGACGCGCGGCGCCTCGCAGCGGAACTCGCCGAAACCGGCGATGTCGAGTTCGAGATCCTCGTTCTCCTCGACCGCGCGGACGAGCGTCGCGAGATCGTAGGTGCGCCCGAGGTTCCCCGAGTAGACTAGCCGCGTCACCTCGCGGTAGGGCCGGCGCCAACGGGAGTCATTCCCGGCGTCCAGCTCAATGCCGAGATAAGCGAGATGGTATTCGTCGCGACCGGTGAGCGCACGATAGCGCGCGGAGACGCCGGTGACGAGATCGGCCTCGCGGTAGATCCGCCGGGCTCGCGCGGCGGCGGGGCGCAGCACGAGTCGTGTGAGCGCCCCGAACGCGCGCGGCACTAGCCGCTCGAACGTCTCTGGCCAGGCATCCTGCACGTCAATGACCGAACGCGCGCCGAAGTGGCGGGCGAGGTCGAGCGCCGTCTCGGCGGCGGAGATCGTCGGCAGGCTAGAGACGATGACGTCCGGACGCTCGAGACCGTCCTCCAGCGCGGCACGGCGCCACGCCGCCGCATACGCGGCATGGCTCTTCAGGCGGGCAAGACCGACGTTCCGCCAGTAGGGCGGGGTGGGCACGAGCCGCAGGTCGAAGGCGGTGAAGAGATCCATCTGCGCGCAGAAGCGCCGCGGCGCCTTCGTCGCGTGCGAGAAGTCGCTCGTCCAGTAGAGGACGCGGTGGCCGGCGCGGACGAACGCTTCGGCCATCATCCAGTACCGCTGCTTGCGATAGCCCTCGCCGGGGAGGTTGTCAAAGGGATTCTGTATCCAGACGACCATCTCTCGCGCCTCAGCCTGGGGTCGGAAGGCTGTCGAGGAGCGCGAGCACCGCATCGCCCTTCTCGATTGAGAGGTCGAGCTGGAATGTGAGCCGCGGGGTGAACTTGAGCCGCACCTCGCGGTTGATTATCTGCTGGAAGCGCCGCGCATTGTGCTGGAGATGCTGGATCGCCGTGCGCTTCAGCGCGTCATCGCCGAAAACCGAAACCCGTACCGTCGCGTCCCTGAGGTCCTTGCCGCAGGCGACCCCGGTCACCGTGATGAGCCCGGGCTGCACGGTGTCGCCCTGCATCACGGAGAACACCGACTCGGCGATGACCCGCTTGAGCAGACTGTTCACTCGCTCTAGTCTTTCCACTGCCATTTGATGCGTATTATACCACATCCGACTTGCATTCCGCAACCGTCGATGCGGTTGCGGAATGCAAGTCGGATGTGGTATAATAGCGGGAACTGGCGGAAACCATCGAGCCATGAGCCCATTGCTGGAGAGCCTGCTCGCCCTATGCGAGGAATTCGGCGCAAGCGACCTGCACCTGACGGTCGGCTACGCGCCGCGTTTCCGCATCCGCGGGGCACTGGTCATGAAAGGCGATTTCGGCGCCTTCGACGCGAAGGCCGTCGACGAGGTGGCGACGGAACTCGGACTCCACACGCTGCCCGTGGGCAGTCCCGACGGCACCGAGAAGGTGCGGATGATCCTGATGAAGAACGGTGCGCTCGACGGGGCGCTGACGAGCCCTTCCGGCGCGCGCTACCGCTTCAACATCTACCGGGAGTCCAGTCGGCATGCCGTGGCGATCCGGCGGCTGGACGCGGCGCTGCGCTCGTTCAAGGAGCTCGGGCTCCCGCAGCGACTCGCCGACTTCTGCAACGAGCCGGACGGGCTCGTGATCGTGACCGGGCCGACCGGTTCGGGCAAGTCGACGACGCTCGCGACGATGATCAACATCATCAACCACCGTCGGCCCGGGCACATCATCACCATCGAGGATCCGATCGAATACATCCACAAGTCCGACCTCTGTCTCGTCAACCAGCGCCAGGTCGGGCGCGACACGCTTAGCTTCAACGACGCGCTCGTCGAGTCCCTCCGGCAGGATCCGGACGTGATCCTCGTCGGCGAGGTGCGTGACCTGGCGACGATCCGCACGGCGCTTCGCGCGGCGGAGACGGGTCATCTCGTCTTCACGACGCTGCACGCAGGCGACTGCGCCGGCGCCGTGGAGCGGCTCGTCTCGGTCTTTCCTCCCGAGGAGCAGAACAGCGCCCGCCACCAGCTCGCGCTCGTCCTGCGCGGCATCTTCGCGCAGCATCTCGTGCCGACGCCGGATCGCACGGAGCGCCATCCGGCCTGCGAGCTCCTGGTGAACACGACCGCCGCGGCCAACCTCATCGCGAACGGGCGTACCGCGCAGCTATACACGGTCATCGAGACGGGCGGCGCGCTCGGCATGCGCACGCTCGACCAGTCGCTCGTCGAGCTGCTCGCCGCCGGTCTCATCGAGAGCCGCACCGCGCTCGCGCTCGCGAGGAATCCCGAACTTCTGCAGGGGAGGGTCGATGCTCTCCGCCGCTGAGCTCCTACTGAACGCCGAGCGCCTCACGGATCCCGTGCAGCTCGTCGACCGCATCCTCCGCGCGGGGCTGCTGCTGCGCGCCTCCGACGTGCATCTCGACCCGTCGGCGGACTCGGTGCGCGTACGCTTTCGCATCGACGGTACGCTCGAGGAGGTGCTGCGCATCCCCGCCGGGATGCAGCAGGCCGTGACAAGCCGCTTGAAGGTGCTTGCGTCAATGGACATCGCCGAGCGCCGAGCGCCGCAGGACGGCGGCTTCTCCTGGCGCCTGCCGGGCCCGGTCGGCACCGCCGCGCCGCCGCTCGACATCCGCATGGCGACCTTGCCCGTGCGTCACGGCGAGCGCATCACCCTGCGCCTGCTCGAGGCCGGCGGCCGCCGCCTCGGTCTCAGCGAGCTCGGCCTTTCGCCGACCGACCGCGCCACGTTCGACGCGGTGCTCACGCGACCGCATGGGCTCGTGCTCCTTACCGGCCCGACCGGCTCGGGCAAGACCACCACCCTCTACGCGGCCATCGGCGAGCTCCTCAAGGGCGAACCGCGCAACGTAATCACCGTCGAGGACCCGATCGAGTACGAGATACCCGGCGTCGCCCAGGCCGAGGTCGACTCGTCGGACAAGGTCAACTTCTCAAAGGCTCTCAAGTCCATCCTGCGACACGATCCCGACGTGGTGATGATCGGTGAGATCCGCGATGCCGAGTCGCTTGACGTGGCGGTGAAGTCCGCCCTCACCGGTCACCTCGTCCTGTCGACCCTGCACACGAACGACGCGATCGGCTCGGTGACGCGACTGAGGAACATGGGCCTCGCGAACCACCTGATCGCGGCGACGTTGCGGCTCTCAATCGCCCAGCGACTCGTGAGGCGACGCTGCGCGGCCTGTGGCGGGGCGGGATGCCCGGCCTGCTCCGGGCGCGGCTTCAGCGGACGCATCGGCGTCTTCGAGCTGTTCCTCCCCGACGCGACGGCGGCGCAGCGCATTGCGGACGGCGCCAGTGCCGCGGAGATCTTCGTCGCGGCGCGCGCAGCGGGATTCGTCACGCTCGCCGAGGACGCCCGCGCGAAGGTCGCCGCGGGCCTCACGACCGAGCCCGAGATCCTCCGCGTCATCGACTGAGTCGCGCAACCGACCGCCACCATTGGCTGGCGATGGACGTCGAGACCGCCCTCACCACCACAGCGGAATCGTCAGGAAGTCAATCGAGAGACGCTCCTCATCGGAGATCTTCCAGCGGGAGGCCACGTCATAGACGACCTCATGGCACCGCTCGAGATTGAAGAGCAGCCGATTGCCGATCTTCCGTCGGCGGACGACGCGATACCTGCCTTCCGCCTCCCTGAATTCATCCGTCACGACATCATCGTCATCGAGGCAGAGAAGATAGGTGCGCTCGCGGGCCGTCGCGACCGAACCGCGCTGCAGCGTCGCGGCGACGCGTCCGCCGAGCGAATCGGTGACCTCCCCCGGCACGAAGCTGACCGCTGCGGGAATCGTCTGCTCCCCGACCGAGGCGACCCGCGCATCGAAGAGCGGGTCTGCGCTCACGTCGACGAGCGGGAACGTCCACCAGCCTTCCCTCCGTCCCGCGCGCGTGCCGACGAGTGGTGTCGCCCACCACGTGTTCGTCCGGACGGTTCCGCCGCCGCAGTGTCCGTAGGGCAGGCTCCAGAGCGCGACATCGCCGCGCGCATCGCTCTCGGCCAGCGTCAGGAGAAGCGGCAGCGCGAATGCGCGCTCGCCGGTCGAGCGATCCTCCTTTTCGCCCCAGAGCAGGGTGGCGAACCACCGGTCGCTCCTGTAGTAAATCGGCAGAACCCATGTGGCGTCGCCCGCCTTGCCGTGGAGTGGCGTCACGAACGTGTCCCGATCGGCATAGTAGAACGGCAGGGCCCAGTGGCGATCGCCTCGCGCATCCTCCGCGTCACGTTGCGCGACAAGCCCGCCGAGCCAGTAGGTGGATCGCGCGCGTCGGCCTTCGCGGATGCGGGTGAGCGGCAGGGAATAGAAGTCCTCACGGCCCTGAACGTAAAGCGGCACCAGCCAGTGGGCGTAGGTTCGCCCGCGGGCATCCAGCCAGCCGGTGATCCCGCAGAGAAGCCAGTGAGTCGACTCGCTGCGGTCCGCCGACTCGGCCTCGTAGTAGAACGGGTAGAACGCGAAGCCCCGGTCGGACCAGACGCACGGGAAGACACCGCTGGAGCGATCGGCGTCGGTTGTCGCACACCCCGTCGCCAGCAGCAGCGCGAGCGGCAGGAGCCTGAGGATGTCTTTGCATGTCGGCCTCATCGCCGCGTATTATATCAAAACCCTCCTCCGACCCGCAAGAACAGGCCGTCGGAAACAAAGATTCCAAATTTTGGGAAAGTACGCGATTGTCACGTCTACCGTCTGCTGGGGGATGAGATTTTTTACAAAAAAGTTTCCGGGGCGACCCGGCGGGAACGCCAGACCACCTCGAAAAATACGGCAAACGGACCGTTTTCAGTCAACGAGACCTATTCGACTTTTGGAATCACTGATGATTCCCCCGCCGACGACCTCGTCGCCGCGGTAGAAGACGGCGCTCTGACCAGGGGCGACGCCGACGATGCCGTCCGCGAGGAGCCGCGGCTCGCCCGCGCTCCGCACCTTGACCGGCAGGGACCTGTCGATCTCGCCGACCGTATCCTTGAGCTCGAGGTCATGGCTGACGGCCGCCTCGCGGAAGCCGACGGTCACGCGATTGCGCGCGGCATCGAGTCCGATGACGTAGTAGGGCGTACCACCCCCGATTCCCAAACCCTTGCGCATGCCGACGGTATAGTGCCAGAAGCCGCGATGACGGCCAAGCACCTTGCCCGACTCGGTGACGATGTCTCCCTCGCGATCTGCGGCACCGACGATGCGCATCGGATCGCCTCCACAGAAGTCCTGACTCTCCTCGCGATCCGCAACCGCAAGGCCGAGCTGCCGCGCGCGGGCGCGAACCTCGTCCTTCGTCAGTCCGCCGAGTGGAAATTCCGTCCTCTCCAGCACATCGGGCCGCACCCTGTAAAGGAAGTAGCTCTGGTCCTTGGCATGGTCGACGCCGCGGAGGAGCCTCACGCGTCCTGACGCACTCGCCCGCGACGTTCTCGCATAGTGCCCGGTGGCGAAGCGCTCGCAGCCGAGCCGATTGAACGCGAGATGCGGCAGGAGACCGAACTTCACCGTCTCGTTGCAGCGGATGCAGGGGTTCGGGGTGCTCCCGGCGAGGTAGGTCTCCCGCACGTAATCGAGCACGTGCTCGCTCCATTCGCGCGCGAGATCAAAGACATGCAACGTAACGTCCAACCGCTCCGCGACGGCCCGCGCGTCATCAAGGGCCCGCGCCTCACCAGGCCGACCGAGCGCCATCGTCACGCCCACGACCTCTTCGCCACGCTCTCGCAGCAGAAACGCCGCGATGGCGGAATCGACCCCACCCGAGAGCCCGACGGCCACTTTCACCGAGCCGGCCCCCTTTCGGGAAACGCAGAAGAGATGACGCGCAGGGAAGAAGGCGGCCGCGCGGCCTTCACGACCGAACCCTCGGATAAGGCGGCGGGGAAAATTCGCTCCAGGACGGACGGTAGACGACGAGGTTCGAGTAGGCCGCATGGCTCTCGTACACGCCGAAGCCAAAGTGACCGGGACGCCCTTTCGGATAGTTCGCGTCAAGGAAGCTCGTGACAAGTCGTCCGTCGACGAAGATGAAATGCGTGCCACCCATCGAGCCCGAGACGATGTGATAGGTGCGTTCCGGCTCGGTTGGGAATGATGGCGCGATCGCCGAGGCCGCGTAGTCCGGCAGTTTCTCGATTCCGGCCATGTCGTTCCACCAGCCGCCCAGGCAACCGAGATAGCCCGCCCCCCACGGCGCGCCGCCGAAGTCGACGTTCCAGAACCAGACGAGGTCGTGGTAGGACGGCGCGATAATGCGGGCGTCGAACTCGAGCACGACATCCCCGTCAACCGGCTCGCGGTAGAAGATCTGTCCGTGGGTGTCCGTCGCATCATCTCCGCCGAAGATCTCATTGGGCGTGACGCGCCAGGGTGGTGTGCCGCAGGTCTTCGTCCAGTCGTCCGGATTGAAGGTGTCAAAACGGTGAAGAACCTCGCTCTTCTCGAGATCAAGTGTCTTCAGCAGCACGGTCAGCTGGGGTTTCATTGTGTCGTTCCTTTTGTTTCGTTTGCCATCGAAGACTATCAATTGCCGTCTGCCGCCGTCGATTGCTGCCGCGCGAGTAGGAGACGCTCGACGCGCACGGCATCCTCCGGCGTGTCAACGCCGACGCCCTCGTCCTCCGTGCGCACCACCGCAATGCGCGCGCCCATCCAGAGGGCGCGCAACTGCTCGAGCTTCTCGGTGCGTTCGAGCGCACATGGCGGTTCGGCGATGTAGCGTTTCAGGAAGGCGCCGCGGTAGGCGTAGATGCCGAGATGGCGCACGTAGAGACCCGAGGCGAAATCCGGCGCGGCATCGCGATTGCACGGAATCGGCGCACGGGAGAAGTAGAGCGCTCCGTCGTCGCGATCGAGCACGACCTTCACGACCGTCCGCGCCGCGAGATCGTCCGCCGACCGAATCGGCGTCACGGCGGTCGCCATGTCCCAGCGTGAATCGTCCATGAGCCGCCGGACGAGCCGTTCAATGAGGGCCGGGTCGATGAGCGGCTCGTCACCCTGGATGTTGACGAGAATGTCGTCATCGCCGAAATCGCCGCCAAGGTGCTTGCGCGCCGCGCAAGCGATGCGGTCCGTACCGCTCGGCAGTTCCGACGGCGTCATCACCGCGACGCCGCCGCAGTGCTCGACCGCGGCGACGATGCGCTCGTCATCCGTCGCGACGAGCACCTCATCGAGGCTCTTCGCGCGACGGACGGCCTCGACGACCCACGCGACGAGAGGCTTGCCGGCGAGCGGCGCGAGCGGCTTGCCGGGGAATCGACTTGACCCGAACCTACTGGGGATTATCCCGAATGTCCTCATTCTCGACCACCTTCACTTTTTCGAAAAACTTGCGGCGGAGGATCGGCAGTCGCCGATCCTGGCGCTCGAGGGCCCACATCACGAAGCGCCACTTCTCCTCGAAGCCGTAGCAGGCCGGCAGTTGGGGATGGAACGACTCGAACCGGTCGCGCATGATCGAGAGCTGCCACTCCATCGCGTGCGTGCGGAACTCGAAGCCGCCCATGAACCGATCGGCGATCTCCGCCATCGACACTCGCGGATGCTTCCGCTGGTACGCCTTGATCGCGTGCGCGAAGTAGCCGAGATAGAACGCCGCGATGCGGTCGAGGTTCTCGTCGGTGTAATCGAGGGACGGCCAGCCGAAGCTGCCGCGTATCGAGCACGTTGAGACCTTCTTCGGCACCACCTGCTCGCGCACTATGTCATACTCGAACTCGTAGATCTCCTTGCCCACGCCGTAGAGCGGGGTCTTGGTCTCCGGGTCGTACTTCTTCATCGCCATGTTCTGCGCCGCGGCGTCGCCCATCAGCCCCGCGAGCGCCAGCACGACCTCCTTCTCCTCGACGGACGCATCCTCGGTGCCGCAAAAGTAGTTCGCTGGAATCGCCTCCATCGGCTCACCCTCGCAACGGCGACGGAGGTAGTGGTCGTGCCCGCCTGCGCGCCCGCCCGGGGATCGCTTGAGCACGTTGTAGAAGTCGCTCAGCGTGAGCCCCAGCCCGCGCAGGACCCCGATGCGCGCGAGCATATAGGCGCCGTAGCCTTCCGTCGCGCGCGAGAGGCGCTTCTCGATGAGCCCGTTCTCAAGCGGGCGGAGATTGGTCTTGTAGACGACCTCGCGGGTCGAGCCGCGCCCCAGCGGCACATCCTCGCTCTCCGTCCGGAGCTCGTAGACGTTGGCGTACTCGATCACCTCGTCCTTCGAGAGGAGCGCGTCGAGGTTCGAGATGATCGCCTCGGTGCGACGGTCGACGCCAGGGTGGAACGTCGGCTTGCCGCGCGTGAACGTCGCGCCTGGAATCGCCGTGCGCCGATCGTCGAAGGCTGGCGTCATGCCCTCGCCGGCGACGGAGTAGATCTCGCCTGTGATGAACATGTACAGGGTCTCGACGAACTGTTTTGACGACTCGTCAGCCAGTTCCGGCTGGGAGAGGAGCGACCCGTAGAGAGCGACGATCTCCTCGGCCTTCTGGATGATGCCGAGCTGACCGGTGCGACCGAGTTCGACGGCCTCCATCAGGCGCTCGATCTCGGGGATGATCCGCTCGAGGGCGACGCCGCGCTTCAGGCCGAAGAGCTCGATTTCGTGATGGCCGCGATGCTTCGCGAGGCGGGTGAACGAGCAGGTGTTGCCCTCGTAGACGCTCACAAGCTCGCGAAGCCCGCGCAGGAATTCCTCGGGCTCGGTCTCGGCGAGGCGCGAGAATCTGCGGAACTCGGCGAAGGAGAGGAAGTGGACGCCCTTCACGGAATGGTAGTAGTTGAGCCGCGAGGCGATGCGCTTGCGGGAGGCGGCGAGGGCGACGCGCATCTCATTCTCTGTCCAGGCGAGCGGTTTGACGCGCCATTCCTGTCCAAGTCGCCGGTAGTGGTCAAGCGTTGCGTCGTTGCGCTCGAGCATCACGACAGCGGAGAACGAGAGCCCCGCAGTCCCCGTGAGCCATGCATCGCCCTTCACGAGACTGGCCGTCGGCACGTCGCGCTGGGATATCTCGATCGTCTCGTTGACGACGTTCGCGCAGAGAATCGCGCGCATCAGCACCTCGCCGCGACGCGGTGACGGCAAACTCGAGAGCCGCCAGAAGCGCCCGTCCAGCAGCGGAAACGCCGCGACCGAGTGGTTGCCGGTCGAGACGGTCATCACCCAGCCGCGCGCCCGTCTGCGGAGCTCCCCCTTCTCCGCCACGAGCACGCTCGGGCGCTCGGCTAGATGCGACGAGATGCCGCGCTCGAGGATGAACGTGTCATTGCCGAGGTCGTAGGCGTCGAAGACGCGCTCGCGCCCCATCGCCGTCACCGCCACGGAACGGGGCCGCCTGACCCCGCCCGTACGCACGCGTTTCAGTAGCTGGCGGATTGGCGTCATCGCATCAGGCGTCGTGATGGGCGTGGTCGTGACAATGACCGCAGGAACAGCCAGGATCGTGCTCCTGAGGCTGTCGCGCACGCTGAATCGCCAGCAGCTCGTCGGCGAGCGCACCGACCGCCTTGAGGCCAGCGTGATCCGCCGCGTCCTTCAGGTTGACGAGCGCCGGCAGGACGTGGCGGCCGAACTGCGGCTGCCCGACCGAGGCGAGTCGTCCGTAGGCGCCAAGGCACTGCGAGAGGCGCTGCACCGCCGCGAGCGGCAGCACGCGTTCGATCTCCGGTCGCCCGCACTGCCGCGCGTAGAGCGAGATGAGCGCGCGCCGCTCCCCTTCCGTGAACGTGACGTAGGGGTCGTAAACGAGAGAGGCGAGATCGTACGCCGCCGGCCCGAGACGCATCCCCTGGAAGTCGATGAAAGTCAGATCGCCGTCCTTCCACAGCACGTTCGTTGACTGGAAGTCGCGATGGACGAGCGCCTTCGGCTCGCGCTCAAGCGCGTCCGCGACGCCGCGCAGCTCATCGAGCGCCTCGGCCGGCATCGTCCGCTGGAAGTTCGCCCCGAGGCAGTACTTCGCGAAGAGATTGCGCTCCCACTCCCACGTCTCGTCATCGAAAGGCGAGAGCAGGTTGCCGGGCAGGTCCGGCGCCGAGCCGAGCGCGTTGAACCTGACGAGCGTCTCGACCACCTTCACGTAGTCCTCGAGCGACATCTTGCGCTCGACGCCCGCGTCGGCCAGCATCATCGCCTTCTTCTCAGGGATGTCGGCAAGCACCTCCGGCACGGGAATGCCCTTTGCCTTCAGCCAGAGCGCGTGTCCGGGGTACTTGCCGTTCTCGTCCCGGTTGCCGTCGTCGTAGAGGATGACGATGCCCTCGTCGCAGCCGAAGAAGACGCGCTCGCTGCCGCGCGCGCTGAGAAAGCGCGGATTCGTCGCCCCAAGCGCCTTCAACTGCGGGATGTCCGCGAACGCGTTCTCGTCGCCCGAACGGTTCAGGTCGATGTAGCGCATGATCGCACCCGCGTCCTCCCAGAGGAGCCCGTCATCGCGGACGGCGCGGACGAACCGCCCGTCCATCATCGCCTTCTCGTAGGCGCTCACGATCGACGAGAATCCCTCGGCCTTCACGTACTTCAGGATCTCGGGCTTCAGGATCGCGAAGCCGCAGTAGGTGAACGTGCCGTCTATGCCGGGATCGTCGCTGCGCCAGTTGGTGACGAAACAGCTCTCTGGCTCCACCTCGATCGTGCGCGGCCCCTGCGTCGTGACGAGCGCGCACCCGATGACACTCGGCGAGTGTATCGCCTCGAAGCGCGCCGCCAGGTCGGGCACGTTCTCCATCACGATGTCGGAGCTCACGAGGTAAAACGGCTCGTCGCCGATCCACTCTCGGAGCGGATTTAGCACCCCGCCGTTGCCGAGGATCTCGGGCTCATAGCTCACCTTGATGCGCACGCGATCACCCACCGCATGCGCCGCGCGACGATAGTCGTCGGTCCACTCGCGGATCTGCTCGTGGAGGTGATGGGAGTTGACGACAATGTCATCAACGCCGCGCTCGCGGAGGAGCGCGATGATGCGCGCAAGCATCGTCTCGCCCCAGACCGGAAGAAGCGGTTTCGGCGTCGCGCACGTGAACGGACGCAGCCGGGTGCCGTGACCCGCCGCGAGGACTACTGCTTTCTTGACCATGACCTCATGAGATTATACCATAAATCTGTCGAGCGCGGGGAGCGCATCGTGAAGGGAGAGCTTGAACGGCAGCTCGGGACAGAGCGTGCGCAGGAGTCGGAAGACGCGATGCGACCGGAGACGGATCTCCCCCGGCACCCGGCCGCGCTGCACCAACTCCTTCAGCACCTGCACCGGCATCGACTCCCAGAGTCCGCGCAGCCCCACCTCCGGCAGCACCGACACGCGGCACTCGAACGCCCGTTCGCCCGTCTTCGCGTCGATCGCCACAAGCCCGTAGACGCATCGCGGACGCGCCTCCTTCGTCATCACGTTCGGCAGCAGGCGGAAGTCGAGGTCAAGCGTCTCGTCCGCGGCGAACGGCAGGTCCTGCGCCGCCTTGACGTCCGCCTTAGGATACGAGACCTTCTCCGCATACGCCGCCGGGTCGGGGATGACGAGCGGCGCATCCTCCCACTGGTTCTCCGCCGTCTCGACGCGCGCGAAGATCGCCTTGTCGTCGGCGTAGCGGAGCGGCAGCTTCGGATCGCTCTCCATGCGCATCAGGATGCCATACGCCTCCCAAAGGAGGCGCGCGCCGAGCGTGCGCTGCGGCCCCTTCGCCTCGGCCGGCATGTACCCGGTGTCGTGGCGGAAGAGCCGCGCCTCGCCCGACGTCAGCACGACGAGCTCGAGATGCGGCAGCTCGATCGGGGATGAGTAGAAGCCGAAGTCGTGGTCGAGACGCGTGCGGACGAAGTCGTGCAGAGTCTGCCAGCCCTCGAGCAGCAGGAACCTCACCTTGACGGACGCGCCCTTCTCCTTGAGGATCGTGCCGAAGTAAGGAAAGACCGTGCCCCTCGGCTTCAGGCCGACGTTGTAGGGCTCCAGGAGATCCCAGAGCCCGAGCGCGTCCATCCGCGCACCGATCTCCTCAGGCGTGCGGGTCACGCGAAGAGGAGTTTCACGTGGCGCTCGCCGATGTTGGCCTCGATCTCGCGCCCGATGATGTCGATGTTGCGGTCGAGCGCTGGATAGTACTCGTCTGCGAGCTCCGCGGCGACCTTGAACGAGACGTGGATCAACTGGCGGAATGAGGGGTTGTAGAGCGGCTCCGACTCGTCATGACGCAGAGTGCGCGCGAACGTGTCCGCGTCCCATGCGTCGACGGCGTCCGGCGCAGGCAGCTTCGACTTGTCGACGTCGATCACCGTCGCATAGGGCACGGTGAGCTCGTCCATGCGGTCGAGCGCGATGCGGTAGATCTTTTTCGCGAGCGCGAGCGCCTCGGGATCGGCGAGCGAGAGCCCGATGATCTCCTCGAGCCACGTCGTGCCGGCGGTCTTCACGTGGATGCCAGCATCGTGCCTGCGGATGAGCCGGCCCATGATCGGATAGATCGAGAACTTGTCCGACCCGGAGTGGATGGAGAGCTTTAGGTTCGCGGGAAGCCCCAGCTCCTTCACCGCCCACTGGAGCACCTGGATGTCCTCATCGAACTCCTTTTCGAACTGGGCGATGTCGCCCACGTAGTCCACGCCCTTGTTGAAGCGACCGGTGAACTTTGGCGCAAAGGTCTGCAACGGCACCTTCTCCTTCGCGAGCTCTGTGAGGATGTACCTGATCTCATCGGGCTTCTGGGCGACATCGACTTCGTCCATCGAGACCTCGGTGACGAAGTTGTCGGCGCTCTTCCTCTCGGCGATGTGGCGGTAGATCCGGCCCGCCTCCTTCACGGCGGGAAGGTAGCGCTCCTCGTTCGATCCGGACTTGCCGATGTAGTCCGCGACGTCGATCGTGAAGAAGTCGCACGCGTCCATGAACTTGTCGACGTTCGAGAGGTTGATGTGGTCGGCATCGCAGAAGTAGGCGTCGGTGTAGCCGAGCGCCTTCACTGCGGCATCCGCCTCGCGGCGGGTGGACATCGGCTCGGTGCCGATGATGGTGTGTTCGCGGTTGGACTTGTTCCAGACCGGCGTGAAGTGCACGCCGAACTTCTTCTCCGCGGCGATGAGCGCCTTGAGCTGGTTGACGCCCTCATGCGCGAACCTGTCGCCGATGCCGAAAGAGTACTTGCTGATTGTCATTGCCCTCCTCCTCTTTTGTTGTGTTCGATTGCCGTCAGTCGCTGCCGAGCCATTCCCTACCCCAGCGAACTCGAAACCTTGAAGACCGCCATCAGGATCGCGATCGCCACAAAACCGACGACGCCGGCGATCGCCACGATCAGGATCGGTTCCAGGGCGTTGGTGAAGTTGGTGATGTTGCGGTCCATGTCCTTCTGGTAGCGGCGGCCGATGTGCTCGAGCGACGAGGGCATGTCACCCGCCTGCTCGCCGATCGCGAGCATGTCGGTCATCATGCGCGGGAAGACCCCCGACGAGGCGAGCGGCCCCGAGATCGTCGTGCCGTCGGTGACGCGTTGGCGCGCCGTGTGCAGGGCGTCGCCGATTACCGCGTTGCCGCACGTCTCCTCGCAGATCTTGAGCGCCTGCAGGACATTGACGCCGTTCGTGAGCAGCGTCTTCAGCGTGTAGGCGAGCGACGAGTAGGCTCCCGCGGCGACGATGCCCTTGATGAGCGGGGCCTTCAGCTTCCAGCTGTCGATCCGCCGCATTCCCGACGCAGTCTTCTTCCAGCGGCGAAACCAGATCACGAACGCCGCGACGCCGATAGCCATCAGCCAGCCGTAGTGGATGAGCCCGTCGGACATGCCGATGAGGATCAGCGTCGGCAGCGGCAGGGAGGCGCCCATCGAGTCGAACACCTTCTGGAACTGCGGGATGATCCACACCAGCGCGCCGATGACCGCCAGCACGCCGAAGCACAGCACGATCACCGGATAGGTGAGCGCGCTCTTGATCTTGCCGCGCATGTTGTCGTCGCGCTCGTAGTGATCGCCGAGACGCCGCAGCACCTCGACCATCGCGCCCGAAGCCTCGCCCGCGCGTAGCATGTTCGAGAATAGCGGAGGGAAGGTCTTCGGATGGTGCGCGCAGGCGTCGGAGAAGTTCTCGCCGCGGACGATGCGGTCGCAGAGGTCCTGGCAGACGTAGCGCTGCGCGCTCGTCTCCTCGCCTTGGTTCGCGAGCGCCTGCAGCGCCTGGCCGAGCGTCATGCCCGCCTCGAGAAGGTCCGCCAGCTCCGAGACAAACAGCAGCACCTCGACGCGCTTCATGTCCGTCTTCTGCTTCGCCCCGCCGATCTGCATCTGCCAAATCGAGCCGGACGCGCCGTCCTTCTTCCCCCTTGCCGGCGCAGCCGCCGCTGATTTCACGGCAGCGGGCTGCGCCACGGGCGCGGAGGTTGCCGGCGCGGCACCGGACGCGGTCTTTCTCTTCGCATAGCCCATGTGATCGGTCAGACGGCGAGCGCGGCCTTGAGCTGCGCGACAAGATCCGCGTACTCGGCGTCGGTGAGGTAGGTGCGGTCGGGGTTCATCGCGAAGGTCGAGCCCCACTCGAACGCGTCATCGGCGTACTTGGGCACGAGATGGAAATGAAGATGACAGCCCGTGTCACCATAGGCGCCGTAGTTGATCTTCGCCGGATGAAAGAGCTTGCGCAAGGCGGTGGCGACGCGCGCGACATCATCCATGAACGCGCGCCGATCGGCGTCACCGAGATCGATCATCTCGCTCACGTGGAACTGGCTCGCGACGATGACGCGACCGCGATGGCTCTGTTCGCGGAAGAGATAAACCTTGCTGGCCGGCAACTCGGTCACCTTGATGCCGAACTTGTCAACCAGCGCCCCCTCGGCACAATACGCACAGCTCATGTCTTTCATGCTGTGTATTATACCAAAATTTTGTGAAAGTTGACGTGTAAAGGTTTACAAAAGTGTGGTATTGAATTTGAGAAAACGCTAGGAATATCGCTGTCGTACACAGTGTGGTCACAGTCACAGCTCGAAATCAAAGGGCGGAGGAGCCCTCGCACCACCGCCCTTTGACCGGAATAGAGGCGAGTCTATCGCCGCCTCTGCGGCTCGCCCTTGATGCGGTAGCGGTAGATCTTCCGCAGGTCGCGCACGACCGAATGTCACTTGTCTCGTGCTTCCTTCCGGCGGCGCTTCTCGCGGCGTTCCTCGCGCTCGGCGTACGCCTTGCCCGTGAGCAGACGGGCAATGTCGTACGGCGTGCGCGTGATTGAGGTGGACTTCAGGAGCCGGTCGAGATCCTTCTGCACACGCTCGTAATT
This sequence comes from uncultured bacterium, assembly GCA_902773015.1. Taxonomy (GTDB): domain Bacteria; phylum Verrucomicrobiota; class Kiritimatiellia; order RFP12; family UBA1067; genus UBA1067. The sequence continues at coordinate 273 of CACYCW010000203.1, read as the reverse complement.
CAACGTCGCAACGTCTCTCGCCGTGACGGCGATGTTGCCGAGCAGCTTCACCACGCCTTCGGCCGGGATGAGCGCGGGCACGTCGCGTATGGGCTTGCCCGTGATGAGCGCGTCCGTCGTGACGCTGGAGATCGCACCGATGAAGAATACGCGCGAGAACTGGCCGAGCGTGATGTCGCGCAGGAGCGTCCAGTGCCAACCCTCCTGTTCCCATTCCGGGTCGTAGCCCATCGCCAGCCGGTAGAGGCTCGTGACGGCGTGGAGCGCCGCCGG
>CACYCW010000202.1 GCA_902773015.1 uncultured bacterium | reverse complement strand
TGAAGACGGTCGTGTCACCGTACGAAACGGTGACGGCCCCGGCGGCCTGCTGCGCCAGGAGCCCGGTCTCGAACACGAGGTCCGTCCCCGCGATGTCGACCTTGAACTGCTTTGCACCTTCCATTGCTTTCTCTCTCTTTTTTCTTTTCTCTTTCCTTCTGTTCGTCAATCAGCGGCGGAGGCCGAGCTTCGCGATGAGCGCCTTATAGCCCTCTTCGTTCTCGCGCTTCAGGTAGTTGAGCAGGTTGCGGCGGTTCTGGACCTTGCGCAGCAGCCCGTAGCGGCTGGAGTGGTCCTTCTTGTTCGCCTTGAGATGCTCCGTGAGAGCCTCGATCTCCTTGGTGAGAATCGCGATCTGGACTTCGCTAGAACCCGTGTCGCGATCATGGCGCTGGAATTCGTTCCGAACGGCGGCCTTGTCAATCTTCATCTTCTTCTTTTCTCTCTATTTTTGTCGAACCGCACCCTCGCCCGACGAGCTCTTGCCCGGGAACGCGCACGAAACGACTACCGCGAACCGGGAGGTAATGATCCATTGCGGGCAGACACCTTCACCCGAAGGCACCCGCGACAGGGATAACCTCCTTAGACAGTCGCAGATTGCCGCATATTGTATCAAAAATGCCCCCTTGCTGACAAGGGGGTAAATCGCGCGAATCCTCAGATCTCGACGCGCTTGTAGTGCGGCACAAGCGACTTCATGCAGATCCAGCCGATGATGTAGGCGACGGCGCAGTAGCAGAAGACGATCATGTAGCCAGCCGGCTTGCCCTCGTAGCCGAGGAACGCGAACGCCGCGCCCTGCTTCTCGGCGAACGTGAAGAGCTCGCCGGCTCCGCGGTTCACGCAGAAGCTACCCAGGCCCGCCGCGCACTGCGCGATGCCCGTGAGCGTGCCGATGCACGACTTCGGGAACATGTCGCTGACGACCGAGTAGATGTTCGCGCTCCACGCCTGGTGCCCGGCGCACGCGAAGCCGATCAGGATCGCCGGCCACCACGCGCTGAACGACCCGAGAGGCTGCGCGCCAAGCGCCAGCAGCGGGAAGCACGCGAAGAGGAACATCGCCACCATCCGCCCCTCGTACGGGTTCATTCCCTTCCGGTCCACCATGTACGTCGGCAGCTTGCAGAGGTAGATGGACGCGAACGTCACGATCGCGTAGAGCGTCACGATGAGCGCCATGCCCATGCCCGACGAGCTCTTGTAGCCGAACTGGTCCGAGAGGTAGCCCGGTGTCCAGAAGAGGAAGAACCACCACACGCCGTCGGTGAGGAAGCGCCCGAGCACGAGCGACCATGTCTGTCGAAGCGAGAACGCCCTGATGTAGCCGATGCCCTTCTCCAGCTCGGCCTTGGCCTTGTCCGAACCGGCCGCCTCGTTGCCGCTCTCGATGTACGCAAGCTCCTCGGCGTTGACGCGCGGATTCTCCGCCGGCTTCCTGTAGAGGAACTGCCAGAAGCCCATCCAGACGAAGCCGAGCGCACCGATGATGATGAAGGCCATCTCCCAGCCGCAGTGCTCGGCGATGAGCGGAATCGTCGCCGGCGCGGCGAGCGCGCCCACGGACGAGCCGGCGTTGAAGATTGAGGTCGAGAACGCGCGGTCCTTCGGCGGGAAGTACTCCGCCGTCACCTTGATCGCCGCGGGGAAGTTGCCGGCCTCGCCGAGCGCGAGCATGCAGCGGCAGCCCAGGAACAGCCAGACCGAGACGGAAGCGACCGAGAGCGCGACTGCGCTGCCGGCCTCGATCGTCCTCATCGCCGAGACGGAGTCGACGCCGTCGACGAGCTGAACCGTGCCCCAGCCGCAGGCCGCATGGGCGCAGGCCGCCAGCGACCAGATGAAGATCGCCCACATGTACCCTTTCTTCGTGCCCATCCAGTCCACGAACTTGCCCGCGAACAGGTTGCAGAAAGCGTAGATGAGCGAGAAGTAGCCGGTGATGATGCCGTAGTCGGCGTCCGTCCAGTGGAACTCTGGCGCGATGAAGTCCTTCCAGGTCAGCGACAGCACCTGGCGGTCGAGATAGTTAACTGTTGTCGCGAAGAACAGCAGCGAACAGATCATCCAGCGGAAGTTCGACATCTTGTGATTGTCACCCATGGTCTTGCCCTTTCTTGGTCGTCGGCGTAATGACGCTTAGAACCCGAAGTAGTTCTTGGCGTTGTTGTAGGAGATGTCCTCGACGATGCCGCCGAGCCACTTCAGGTCGGCCGGCAGCTCGCCGTTCTCGACCTCCTGGCCGAGCTTCTGGCAGAGGATCCGGCGGAAATACTCGTGGCGCGTGTAGCTGAGGAACGAGCGCGAGTCAGTGAGCATGCCGATGAAGTTGCCGAGGCAGCCGAGCGCGGCGAGCGCCTCGAGCTGCTTCTTCATGCCGTCCTTCTGGTCGAGGAACCACCAGCCCGAGCCGAGCTGCAGCTTGCCGCGGTCAGGCCCCTTCTGGAAGCAGCCCATGAGCGTCGCGAGCATCTCGGTGTCTTTCGGATGCAGCGAGTAGAGGATCGTGCGCGGCAGCGAGTCGCAGCGCTCGAGGCGGTCGAAGAGCCGCGAGAGCGAGGTCGTCACCGACCAGTCGCCGATGCAGTCGAAGCCGGTGTCGGGACCGAGCCGCTCGAACATCGCCGAGTTGTTGTCCCGCAGGCAGTTGCAGTGCAGCTGGGCCGTCCAGTTCGACTTCGCGTCGGCCTTGAGGCCCTCGAATAGCCACGCACTCTTGAACTTGACCGCCTCCTCAGGCGTGACGGCGCGCCCCGCGCGGGCCTTCCTGAAGATGCGCGCGACCTCGGCCTCGGTATAGGGCGCGGCGAAGATCTCGGTGATGCCGTAGTCGGAGACGACGCAGCCGGCCTTCGCGAAGAACTGGTGGCGCTTCGCCATCGCGGCGAGGAAGTCGTCATAGGTCTTCACCGGCATCTTCGCGGCGGCGGCGAGCCGGTCCATCCACGCGTTCCAGACCTTGGGGATGTCGATCTTCGACGCCTTGTCGGAGCGCCACGCCGGACGAATCTGCGTCCAGAACGGCCTCTTGGCGATCGCGAGGTGGTATTCGAGGGAGTCGACGGGGTCGTCGGTCGTGCAGACGACCTTGACGTTCGACTTCTTCATGAGCCCGCGGGCGGAGAAGCCCTTCTCCTTCAGCTTCGCGTTGCACTTCTTCCAGATGCGCTCGGCGGAGGCGCCGCACAGCCGCTCGTTCACGCCGAAGTAGCGGGAGAGCTCGAGATGGGACCAGTCGAAGAGCGGATTCTTGACGAGACGCTCCATCGTCTCGGCGAACTTGACGAACTTGTCGTGCCAGGACGCGTCGCCGGTGCAGTACTTCTCGGCCACGCCGTTCCAGCGCATCTGGCGCCACTTGTAGTGGTCGCCGCCGAGCCACACCTGGGCGATGTCGGTCCAGCGCTGGTCGCCGGCGATCTCCGCGGGCGGCAGGTGGCAGTGGTAGTCGATGATGGGCATCTTCGCCGCGTGACGATGGTAGAGCTCTCGCGCGGCATCGGTGTCCAGGAGAAAGTTGGCGTCCATGTACTTCATTTTCATGTTGCGTATTATACCACATCCCAACGCCGCCACGCAACCCGACAGCGCGACAGCGAACCCTGCCGCGAGGCGCTGCGGACCGATTGCTGTCGTTTGCCATCGAGGGCCGTCGAGAGCCGTCGAGCAACGCGACATTGCCGCGCTTGCACACGAAGGGAATCATGAGAGCCCCTCGCTGCCGCAGGGCTCCTCGCTCACGATGAGCCCCCGCTTGGTGAAGCCGCTCGAGAATGCCTGCAGCTCGCCGATTCTCCTGACCTTGCCTGTCATCTCGTACATGCGTCGTTTCCTTTCTGCTCCCTGTGGGAACGAAAGGAATCATACCATATTCCGGTCAAGGAATTGTTACGCGAACGTTACAGGCCTTTCGTCGGACGAAACACGTAGCCGCTTCCGCGAATCGACGCGATCGCCGCGCCATCGGCGCCCAGCTTCTCCCGCAGCCGGTGCATCGCCACCCGCAGCGCGGTCTCGCACCCCGCGAACCCCGCACCCCAAAAACGCGTCAACAGGAAATCAAAGGAGAACACCTCGCCCGGATGCGTCACGAGCCATCGCAACATCGCCACCTCACGCTCCGTGATCGAAACCCCCTCGCCCACGCCCCCCGCGTCTCGCCGCCACATCACGAGTCGCAACGGCTCGACGCGCCAGCCCAGGAAATCGAAGTCCCCCGTCGGATCCTCGCGCCGCCTTCGCCGTGCAACCGACGCGATGCGCGCAAGCAGCACCTCCTCCGACACCGTCTTCGAGATGTAGAGGTCGGCGCCGACGCCCAGCCCGCGCAACTCGTCAGCCTCCGCATCGAGCGCCGTCAGGAACAGAACCGGCGTCTCGACGTCGCCCCGGCGGATGGCCTGGCAGACGGAGTAGCCGTCCATGCGCGGCATCATCACGTCGAGCAGGAGCAGGTCGGGACGCCGCTCGCGATAGAGCGCCAGCGCCCGCTCGCCGTTCGGCGCGGCGCGCACGATGTAGCCGTTCGCCTCCAGGAGCCGCTTCAACGACTCCCGTATGACGCGCTCATCCTCTGCGAGAAGTATCTCCATGCAACCCTTCACAGCACAGCCATCGCCAACGCGATGATCGGCGGCATCGTGACAATGCTGAGCAACGTCGAGCCGCTCACCACCGCCACCGACGTGTCGACGTCACGTCCGAACTTCGTCGCGAACATCGAAACCATCGCCGCCACCGGCGCAGACGCCCCGATCGTGATCGCCAACATCATGCTGCGATCAAGCCCGTGTCGGAACGGATACATCATCGCGATAACCATGAGCGGATACGCGACAAGCCGTATCGCCGTCGCGACATAGACGACCGGTTGCCGCGCCACCCGCCCGAGCCGTGCCCCGATGAGATAGTAGCCGATCACGATCATCGCGAGCGGCGTGTTCAGTCCCGCCAGATGATGCACCGGCGCCCTCACCACCTCCGGCAGCCGCACCGACAGGAAGAACAGAGGTAGCCCCAACGCGATTCCCACCGTCCCGGGATTCACCACCATCTTCCAGTCAAACCATCCGATTCCCCTTCCTGCCGTCGCACGGCCCCCTTCGCTCTTCACTCTTAGCTCGACACTCTTCATTTCCCTCAATCCCCAGCTCCACATGAAGATGTTGAAGACGGCGACGTAGACGATGCCGTAGAAGACGCCGGAATCGCCCAGCACCGCCTGCTCGAGCGGAATGCCCATGAACCCGGCGTTGGAGAACACCGCCGCGAGCCGCATCGGACGCTCCACGTTCTCGTCGCGATGCCGCACGACGAGGCACGCGAACACGATCACGAGCAGATGCGCCGCGACGGCGAACACGAACGCGAGCCCGAGCGAACGCAGCATCGACGGGGAAAAAGGACGCTGGAAGACGTCGACGATGATGCACGGCGTCACAATGAGGATGAGCAGGTTGACCATGCCCTCGACCGCCGCGTCCGCAAGGAGACGCGCGCGGCGCAGGACTGCGCCGACGGACATCAGCGCGAACAGGATCGCCACCTGTCCCGCCACCGTGAGGACGTTCGCCATCAGCCTCCTGTCATGAGGGCGAAGTCGCGCACGACCTGGTCGTTGTCGAAGAAGCGCACGGCACGCCAGCCGGCGCGGCGCGCCCCATCGCAGTTCGACTCGACGTCGTCGATGAAGCAGAGCTCGTCCGCCGGGAGCCCGATGCGCTCGCGCAAGAGGTCGTAGATGCGTCGCTGCGGCTTGAACATGCGCTCCTCCCCCGAGATGACCATCGCGTCGGCGACGGCGACGAAATCGGCGAAGACGCGGCGGAAGCGAGGCGACATCGCCGGCGGCATGTTGGTCAGGATGCCGACCTTGCGTCCGCCCGCCTTGAGCGCCTTCATCCACTCGAGCGTCCGCAGGTTGCGGTAGCCCTCGAGGAAGCTCGCGAAGTCCTCCTCGAGGATGCGCGCCTTCATCTCGGGCGCAAGCGTGACGTCGGCGTCGGCCCAGATGAGGTCGTACATCTCGTCAATCGTGATGAATCCGCCGTCCATCAGCCGCCGGTAGCGCGCAAAGCCACGCTCGAGCGCCGTCCAGTCGATGCCGAACTCGGCGACG
>CACYCW010000201.1 GCA_902773015.1 uncultured bacterium | reverse complement strand
GACTTGAGCATCTCGTCGACGACCTGCTCGGGCGTCATCTCGAAGAGCACCTTCTCGATCGCCTTGTAGCCGTCGCGAGCGATGTAGTCCTCAATCTTCTCCGGGTCGATGACGCCACAGTTCCTGAGCACGATGCGATACTGCTTCTGGTAGAACGGGATGTTCGCCTCGGCGACGAGCTTCTTGCCCTGCTCCGGATCGTAGCAGAGGCGCTGCACGACGCGGCCCTTCACGAGGTGCTCGGCTACGATCTCCTTCACGTCCGTCGACTTCACCTGCACGTAGAAGGTGCCCTGCGGCAGGATCTTCACGATCGGCCCCTGCTCGCAGAAGCCGAGGCAGCCGGTCTGGACGACCTGCACGGTCGACTCGAGCTTCTGCGCCTTCAGTTCCTCCTTGAACGCGGCCGCGATCGCATTCGCGCCGCTCGAGCAGCACGCCGTGCCGCCGCAGATGAGAACATAACTTTGGTAAGCCATTGTCGTTCCTTTCAGATTTTCAATCGCCGCCGGCCTTGCCGCCAACGGCCGCCGGGTCAGCCATTCTTCACGATGTCAATCGACGGCTTGTCGAGGATCTTGCCCTCGATGAGCTCATGGCCGACAATGTGCTTCTCGACGATATCCTTCGCGGTCGCCGCGTCGACATGACCGTAGATCACGGTCGGCATGCCGGGGGCGATGACCTCGACGGTCGGCTCCGAGTGGCAGAGGCCCATGCAGCCCGTCTGTCGGATGAGGACGTTCGTAAGGCCCTTCTCCGTCAGCGTGTCCACGAGCGCGGTGAACGTGTCCTTCGCGCCGGCGGCGATGCCGCACGTGCCCATCCCCACGATGACCTGCACGTCCTTGTTCGACGAGTCGCGCATCTCCATCGCCTTCTGCTTCTCCCCGCGCATGCGGCGCAGGTCCTCCAATGTGAGCTTAGCCATGATCCTGAATCTCCTTTAACCCTGTTTGCGATACTTCTCGATGAGGCCCGCGACGTCCTTCGTCTCGAGCTTGCCGTGCACCTCGCCATTCACCACGACGACCGGCGCGAGGCCGCAGCACCCGAGGCAGCGCACCGCCTCGACGGAGAAGAGCCCGTCCGCCGTCGTCGCGTTCACGCCGACGCCGAGCTGGCGCTCGAACTCCTTCATGAGGTCGTCGCCGCCCCTCAGGTAGCAGGCCGTGCCCAGGCAGACCTGGATGATGTACTTGCCGGCCTTCTGCAACTTGAAGAAGTTGTAGAACGTCACCACCCCGTAGATCTTTGCGAGGGGCACGTCAAGAAGCTCAGATATCTCAATCGCGATCGATCGCGGAATGTACCCGTAGGTCTGCTGCACCTGGTGCAGGACCATGATCAGGTTACCCGGCTTCTCCTTCCATTCCTCAATGAACGCCTTCAGCTCGGGCGTCATCGTCTCTGTCTGTTCGCTCACTGCTCTTCTCCTTGCGTGGTTTCAGAAATTTTTGGTATTATACCATGCCCCCTATAAGTTAGGCAAGGGAAACATGAGAGGCCGGAAAAACTGGCCTGAAACGGGATGGGAAGACTTCCCCTGAAGCGACGCGCGGCGAATAAGCCAGATTCTGTTCAGCCCGCCGAGGCGGACCTCCGATCATTCATCTGAGCAATCAACCCGGAACCTCAGCCCGCCTTGCGGCGGATCCCCGACGGGCAGCCGGTCGGTCCCCTATTTGATCTTGCTCCGAGGGGGGCTTGCCTTGCGCCCCGACGTCTCCGCCGGAGCCGGTGGTCTCTTGCACCGCCCTTTCACCGTTTACTCGCCCCGGCCGAAGCCAGGGGCGGGCACGTCTCTTTTCTGTGGCGCTTTCCATCGCGCGGGATCGCCCCACGCCTTCCGTCCTTTACGGACGGACCCTCCGCCCTGCGGAGTCCGGACTTTCCTCTGCCCTTGCGGACAGCGATCGGTCACGCGCGCGTCGCTTCAGGAGAAGTTTTCAAAGAGCCTGCTCCGCCGCGTCTCAGATGCGGTAGAGGATTCGCCCGCACATCGTGCAGGCGACGATCGACTGGGGCTTGCCGGCCTCGCCGTTCTTCGCGTTCGCATCGGCGAGCTGGCCGACGCTCGGCGGCTGCACCAGGTGGCAGCCGTCGCAGACGCCATCGTGCGTGAGCGCGGCGAGGACCGGCCAGCGCTTCAGGCGCAAACGCTCGTAGTAAAGCATGAACTTCGGGTCGGAGACCGCCTTCGCCTTCTCGGCGCGCTCCTTCTGGCACTCCGCCAGCTCGGCCTTCACCGCCGCGATGCGCTCGTCGAGCTCGGCGCAGAACCGATCCACCCCGCCCTTCTCCGCGTCATAACGATCCTGCGCGTCCTTTGTGCGCGCCTCGGCGCTCGGCAGGTCGTCCATCGCCGCGATCTGGTTGTTCTCCGCCGCCTCCAGGTCATGGGAGACGAGATCGATCTGAATCGAGAAATCCTGATACTCCTTGTTCGTCTTCAGGCCCATCTGGGTCGTCTTCAGCTTCTGGATCTTCTCCTTCAGGGCCTGCGCATCCTCCTCATAGCCCTTCACGCGCTGGCTGGCGTATTCCTGATTGGCCTTCGCCGCCTGTAGGTCGGCGATCGCACCGGAGAGCCGCGCGGTCTCGAGGGCCTTGCGGCGCGGCAGATCCTTCAACTCGTGCTCCAGCTCCCGGATGCGTCCATCCACCTCCTGCAGATCCACCAGCGCTTCTATGATCGTCATCTTCTCCTCGTTCCTTTCAATCGGTCCTGGGGCAGGAGACGGGACTCGAACCCGCAACCCACAGAATCACAATCTGTTGATCTAACCAATTGATCTACTCCCGCCATACTGGAGCCAGGTAAGGGATTCGAACCCCCGACCTGCTCATTACGAATGAGCCGCACTACCAACTGTGCTAACCTGGCCTGTGTTGTGGAGAGATAGTATATCAAACTGAGCCGCTCGCCGTCAATAGCGAAATTCGGTTGCCCGGCAGGAACTTGACGAACCCCTTGATACGCAGCGACATGACAAGCGCGTTCACCTTCGCCATCGGCAGCTTCGTGAGGCGGGAAAGCTCGTCCAGCGAGATGCCGTCCCCATCGACATGAAGCATGACGAGCGACTCCTCGACACTATAGCGCGGCGTCTCGGGATCGGCCGGAGGACGTGGGGGAATCGTCTCATCGGCATCGGGCACGCCCCTGGCCGAAACGGCCTTTCCCTCGCCGCGCGGCAGGAGCTCGTTCATCGCCTCGAGCACGTCATCGGCGTTGCGCACGAGAATCGCGCCCTCGCGGATTAGCTTGAGGCATCCAGCGGACATCCGGCTGTCGATGCGCGCGGGTACGGCCATCACGGTACGCCCGAGATCCGCGGCGATCGCCGTGGTGATGAGCGTGCCGCTGCGGGACGGTGCCTCGACCGCGACGAGCCCACGAGCCAGCCCCGCGACGACGTGGTTGCGAATCGGGAAGGTCTGCTGGTCGGGCGGACGCCCGAACGGGAACTCGCTCACCACCGCGCCTCCCTTCTTGGCGATCTCGCGCGCGAGTTCGCGATTCTCCTCGGGATAGAAGCGGTCTAGCCCCGAGCCGATCACGCCGACCGTGACGCCGCCTGCGGCGAGCGCCCCGCGGTGCGCCTCGGCGTCAATGCCGAGTGCCAGCCCGGAGACGACGCTCCAGCCGGCCTGCGCGAGATCATGCGCGAGCCGGTTGGCGACATCGCGCCCGTACGACGTGGCGCGGCGCGTGCCGACGAGCGCGATCGCGGGAACGAAAAGCGCCTTCGCGCTGCCTTTCACGTAGAGCGCAAGCGGCGAGCCGGGCACACCGCGCAGCTGCGGCGGATAGTCCGCATCCGCCGGCGTGACGATCTCGACGCCGAAGCGACGCGCGGTCTCGAACTCGGCCTCCCAGTCGATCGCGCCACCGGTACGCGAGACCTTCTTCGGATACGCCTCCCACGCGGCGACGACCGAGCCGGCGCGAGCGACCAGCTCGCTGACGGTCGCGAAACCCACTTTCTCCGTGAGGTTGAACGCGACGTACGCTTGACGGTCCGTCATCATTTTTGGTATACTACGCGCGAATTTGGCCCACTCGTCTATCGGTCAGGACACAGCCTTTTCATGGCTGTTAGTGGAGTTCGACTCTCCAGTGGGCTGCCACCCTCAGCTTCCCTTCAGGGCTTGGGAAACGGCGAGCATGCGTTCGGAGAGGTCCTCGAAGCCGACATCCGACGAGTAGACGTCCTTGTAGTACTGATACGCCTTCTCGAGATCGCCTGCCGCCTCGGCGCAGAGACCGAGCTGGTAGACGACCTTCTTCTTGAGCTCGTCCATCGTCGGAATCGCATCACGCGCCGTTTCGAGCTGCATGACGGCCATGTCGGTCTGTCCCTGGTTGAGGAAGCACATGGCGAGGTAGTAGAGCGCCCAGAGACGGTCCTTCGGACTCTTCTGCGCCAGCTGCAGGTGGGAAAGGGCATCCTCGTAGTAGCCGTAGGTGAAGTACTCCTTGCCAAGCTCGAAGTGAAGGTGCAGGTCGTTCGGGTAGCGCTCGACGCGCGCGGCGAGGTCGTCGAAGACGAACTGGTTCTTCTCGCCCTCCATCGCAACCGCCTCTTCCTCACGGCCCTCGGCGCGAAGCGCCTCGATCTGCTGGTCGTAGTACTGGATCTTCGTCTGCGAGAGCATGCGGTCGAGCTCGGGATCCATCGTGCCGGAGACCTCGATCGCCTGCTGCAGCACGTCGATCGCCTCATAGTATCGCTTGCCCTGGATGTAGATGCGAGCGAGGGCGCGGCGGGCGTTCATGTTCTTCGGCTCCGCTTCGATCTGCTTGAGCTTCTCCTGGATGAGCAGCTCGGCGTCCTGCCCCGACACGACCGCCTTGTTCGCGGCATCGAGCTTCGCGGCCTGCTCCTTGTTGGCGATGAGATTCTGGAAGCCGCCCTTCTTGCCGGCGGTCTCCGTCCACCCGGCGCTCATCGTCGCCTGCGCCTCGGCGTTCTTCAGAAGCTGCATCACGCGCTGATCGCCGGGTTTCAGCTCGGAGAGCTTGCGGTAGGCGTCGCGCGCCTTGTCCCACCGCTTCGACATCGTGTAGTAGGTCGCGACGCGCTCGAGGAGCCCGGGGTCGCGATTGGAGCACTCATAGGCCGCCTCGACCGAGACCGCCGCGTGATCAGGCTTGCCAGCGGCCTCCGCCGCCTTGACAGCCGCCTCGATGTTGTCGGGGTCGAGCGGATTCTGCGAGAGGAGCTTCTCGGCCTCGGCCATCGCCTCGGCGCCCTTGCCCTTCTTGACGAGACCCATGATCTTCTGCCGCGCCATCATGTATCCGATCTTCGCCCCGAAACCGGCCTTGCCGTTCTTGCGGAAATTCGCGATCTGCGCCGCCCGCAGGAGACGGCGCGTCTCGAGGATGTCGGGCGCGGCCGAGACGGCCTCCATCAGCATGTCGACCGCGAGCTCATAGCGCCCCGTCTCGAGCGCCTGGCGACCGCGGTTCGTGAAGTTCTGCGCCTTCTGCGCCAGGTCAACCGCCATCACGACACCTCCAGTCTGTCTTCACTGATCCGTCCCAGCACACCGCCGGACTTGTAGGTCTTGAGCATGAAGTGCGTCGCCGTCGACAGGACGCCCTCGATCGTCGAGAGATCCTGCGCGACGAACTGCGCCACGTCCTGAAGGCTCTCCCCGTTCACGAACACGAGCAGGTCGTACGCCCCGCTCATCAGGAAGCAGGCCTCGACCTGCTCGAAACGCGCGATCCGCTCGGCAATGCGCCCGAAACCGCAATCGCGCTGCGGCGTGATCTTCAGCTCGATCACCGCATGAACTGATTCTGCCATCTTGCCCCGTTCCTCCCCTTTCACCACTTCAGGCCGAGCACATCGTCGACAACCTGCCGCGCGAGATCCTCCATCGCCCGCCCGGACGCGTCACGCCGTGCGGTCGTGCGGTCCTGCGCAGCGCTGAAATTCGCCCGCGCCGTGTACTGCCTGTTGTTCACCAGCACCTTGCCGGCCGGCTTGTCGACGACCGAAACCTCCGCGACCGCAATGAACTCATAGGCCCCCGCGCGCATGCCCGAACGCCGGTCATACCCCGTGACGCCGGCGGTCGCCGCCTTGATCACGCCCTGGATCTCGATCACCGCGTCACCGCTCGCGCGAATCGAGAACGTCCCCTCGCGCTGGAACTCCCTCAGGAGCTGCCGCGTCGCGACCGCCCCGAGCTCGGCGACGTCGGACTCGTTCCGGAACGTCGGCACCGACACGGTGCGCTGCGCCTCGGGAACGGACGGACGCCAGGCGTAGGACGTGCCACAGCCGGCCATGAGACCGAGCGCCGCCACAAGCGGAAGGATGATTGCTGTCGTCTTCATTTTTCCACGGATCCTTTCAGTCCCTCCAGGCGAGTGCGGACCTCCTCGGCGTACACGCTCTTCGGGTATTCCGAGAGAAAGCGCTCGTAGGCGCGAATCGCGCTCCTGCGCGTACGCGTGCTCGAGTCGTAGAACCGGGCGCCCATGTACGCCTCGCGCTCGATGAGCCCACGCGCCTCCTCAAGATACTCCGAAATCGTCACCGAGTCCTCGGGTCGGCAGCGCTTGAGCGCGTGCCGCATGAAATCAATCGTGTCAAGGCACCGCGCACGGTTGTATTCGCGCTCGCGCAGCACGTCCATCCGGTCGTCAGCCTCCTTGACGAGCGCCGTCTTCGCCTCGTCCGCCTCGGGATAGAGGTTGCGCAGGTTCTCATAGACCTTGATCGCCTCGGTGAACTTGCCCTCGTCCTCGCGAAGCGAGGCGATGATGAGCATCGCCTCCGGCACCCACTTCGCCCCCGGCGCCCGGAGCACGCACGTCTCGTAGGCCCGCCGCACGTCCACTGTGTTCGCGAAGCGGATGAACATGATCTCCTTGCCCTCGATGCGCAGGATGCCCGCGACCTCGTAGAGGCGGTCGGCTATCTTCGCGTAGTCGCACTGGAGCGAGTAGAAGTCGAGCAGATAGCGGAACTCGGCGAAGGCGTCCTCGTAGTCCTTCAGCTTCTCAAGGCAGATCTCCGCGAGAAGCTGCTGCGCCCGCGCCGCCTCCGGCGCCGTCGGCCACTCCCGCACCAGCGCGTCCAGCTGCTTGCGCGCCTTCGAGAAGTCCTCGTCGCGGATGAGCCCCTTGCAATAGGCGAACTGGTCCTTCGCGTTCTCGCGGTTCGGACCCGTGATGAACGAGAACCAGCGCGGCTCCTTGCGCTCAGGCTTCAGGATGTCGTCGACGTTGTCGAAACCAGGATAGGCGTCGGTCGCGTACCGCGCGCCGTTCGCGCCCGGCCCGAGACCAGGCGTCGGATGGTCGAAGCCGACGGCACCAAGGGCGAGGCCGCAGACGAGCGCCGCCACCACCAACTCTCTCATTCTTTCCACGCCGCCAATTATATCATATCCCCACATCCGTGTATAGGGGCAACTTCGCGCCCTCCCCCCTCATTTCAGGCTAGCGAGCAGGCCGCCGCAGAGGATGAGATGGCGCTCGCGATCGGAGAGCGAAGTCCTCACGCGAATCGCCTTCCCGCGCACCACGAGCGTCGCGACACCGTCCGTCTCGACGGCGCGGCGGATGCCAGGGATCGCAATCGGATCGCCCGCGGCGATACACCCGTAGTCCGCCGGATCCTCGAATACGAACGGCACGATGCCGAAGTTGATGAGGTTCGCGCGGTGGATGCGCTCGATTGACTTCGCAATCACCGCCTTCACCCCGAGGTACATCGGGCAAAGAGCAGCGTGCTCGCGCGAGCTGCCCTGCCCATAGCTCTCGCCGGCGACGATGAGATTCGCGAGCCCCTTCGCGCGGTTGGCGAGGCAGGTGTCGTGGAAGCCGGGGTCGCACGGTTCGAAGACGAACTTCGCGTAGGCGGGCACGTTCGAGCGGAACTTGAGCCGCGCCCCGGCCGGCATGATGTGGTCGGTCGTGATCTTGTCGCCCACCTTGATCGCGCAGACGCCCTTCAGGTCAGCCACGAGCTGCTCGCCCTTCGGCACGGGCGCGATGTTCGGGCCGCGCACGATCCTCGCGCCCCTGACTCCCTTGCCGGCCGTGTCACGGTAGAGGAACATCGCGTCATCCACCGGAAAGCGCCGCGGCGCGGGAACGGCCCGCGTTCCCGCCGACGCCGTGAAGGTCCCGGCGAGGGCGCTCGCGGCGGCGGTTTCGGGCGAGACCAGGTAGACCTTCGCGCTCTTCGTACCGCTCCGGCCCTCGAAGTTGCGGTTGTTCGTCCTGAGCGAAACGGCGTCCGTGGCCGGCGACATGTGCGCGCCGATGCAGAACCCGCAGGCGTTCTCGAGGATGCGGCAGCCGGCCTTGATGAGAATCGCGAGGGAGCCGTCCGCCGCCAGCATGTTCACGACCTGCCGTGAACCGCAGGCGATGCCCACCTCGACGTCGGGCGCGACGTGATGACCCTTCAGGATCTGCGCGACGGTGCGGATGTCACGGTAGGAGGAGTTCGTGCACGAGCCGATCATCACCTGGTTGACGCGCGTCCCCTTCATCGACCGCACCGTAACGATGTTGCCGGGCGAGTGGGGGGCGGCGGCGAGCGGCTCGATCTTCGAGAGGTCGACCCTGAAGACGTCGTCGTAGGTCGCGCCGCGGTCGGCCGCGAGCGGCGTGAAGTCCCGCGCGCGCCCTTGCGCAGCGAGGAACTGCCGCGTCACGACGTCGGACGGAAAGACGCTCGTCGTCACGCCCAGCTCGGCGCCCATGTTGGTGATCGTCGCGCGCGACGGTACGTCCAGCGTCGCGACGCCGGGACCGGTGTACTCGAAGATCCAGCCGACGTTGCCCTTCGTACCGAAGCGCTCGAGCACCTTCAGGATCACATCCTTCGCGCTCACGCCGCGGCGGAGCCGACCGGTGAGGACGATTGCGCGCACCTTTGGCGTCGGGATGTGGAACGCACCGCCGGCCATTGCGACGGCGATGTCGATGCCGCCCGCTCCGATCGCGATCTGGCCGATGCCGCCGCCCGTCGGCGTGTGCGAGTCGGACCCGAGCAGCGTCGTGCCCGGCTTGCCGAATCGCTCGAGATGCAGCTGATGGCAGATGCCGTTGCCGGCCTTGGAGTAGACGATGCCGTACTTGCGCGCGACCGAGGCGAGAAAATCGTGGTCATCGGCGTTCTCGAAGCCGATCTGCACCGTATTATGGTCGACGTAGGAGACCGCGAGCTCGTTCCGCACGCGCGGAACGCCCATCGACTCGAACTGCAGGTAGGCCATCGTGCCGGTCGCGTCCTGCGTCAGGGTCTGGTCAATGCGAATGCCGATCTCGGCGTCCTTCGCGGGATCGCCCTCGACGAGATGTCGGGCGAGAATCTTCTGGGTGACATTCTGTGGCATTGCTTTCATGGCCCGATATTATATCAGATTTCCCCGCGTTTCGGGGAAATGACAATGAAATGGGAAAAGGCGGAAAAGGCCGGGTCGCGTTCCGACCCGGCCTTGATCAAAAACTGCGGGGACAGTCCCCGGCAGTTGTCACGCTTACTTGAAGAAGCGGTTGTAGAGGCCCTCGAAGCCGGCACCGTGGCGAGCCTCGTCCTTGGCCATCTCGTGCACGGTGTCATGGATGGCATCGTAGCCGAGCTCCTTGGCGCGCTTGGCGATGGCGAGCTTGGCGGCACAGGCCCCCTGCTCGGCGTCGGCGCGCATCGCGACGTTCTTCTTCGTGGAATCCGTGAGCACCTCGCCGAGGAGTTCGGCGAACTTCGCGGCGTGCTCGGCTTCCTCGAACGCATAGCGCTTGAACGCCTCCGCGATCTCGGGATACCCCTCACGCTCGGCCTGGCGCGACATTGCGAGATACATGCCGACCTCGCAGCATTCGCCGTTGAAGTGATCCTTGAGCCCCTGCGTCACCTCGGCGTCCTCGACCTTGCCGTCGCCAACGCCATGCTGACAGGCCCAAGTCTTCTTGCCGGTCTCGGCGGCCTCGGCCTTGAACTTCGAACCCGGCACACCGCACTGAGGGCACTTCTCCGGCGGCGTATCGCCAGTGTAGACATACCCGCAGA
Source organism: uncultured bacterium (assembly GCA_902773015.1). Taxonomy (GTDB): domain Bacteria; phylum Verrucomicrobiota; class Kiritimatiellia; order RFP12; family UBA1067; genus UBA1067. The sequence continues at coordinate 2,294 of CACYCW010000201.1, read as the reverse complement.
CCGGGCAAACCCATCTTTTCATCTCATTTCTCCTTTAGCTTTTGCTGCCCCGCTTTCGCGTAAACGTAAAAATTATACCAAAACCGACTCTGCCCCGCAAGTTATTAGCCGCGGGTAATATCTTTACTTGGAATTGCCGTCGCGTTCTTTCTTGAAAACCTTCGACATTTCCTCGGAGATCTCTTCGCCGGCCTCGTCAAACGCATCCTTCGTCGCCTGCCACGCTTCGTCTGCACCTGTCTTCGTCTTCTGCCAGGCGTTCGTCGACCAGTCCTTTGTCGAGCGCCACGCCTTGCCCGCTCTGGATTTCGTCGTCCGCCAGGCGTTCGTCGACCAGTCTTTCGTTGAGAGCCACGCTTCGCCCGCCTCCTTGCCGGCGTCATCAAAGGCATTCCCGACCGCATTGACCGCACCGCGGTGCCGCCAGCATCGGTCCTTCCCCTCGCTGGCGGGATGGGGGCACTGCGAACCGTCCTTCAGGATCGCCTGGCAGCGCGCGACGGTCATCGTCTTGTCCACCTTGGGCTGCGCAGCGTTTGTCGTGGACGCGAAGGACTCCGCTAACACCCCCACGCCGAACAGCAGCGCAAGGGCAAGGCCTGCTTCAAGAGTTGTCTTTTTCATGGTGTGCATTATAGCATATTTTCACATGTCACGCCATCGAGGTGCCCCACAATTTCCATGACTTCTGCCCCGCCGACCTCGACCCCCTGATGCTTAGGCTGGCTCGACGTGGACAATGGCGTCCTCGACGTCCAGGCCGGCGCTGACAATCGCCTCCTTGACCGCATGGCCGATGTCGTGCCCTTCGGTCACGGAGAGCGAACCATCGACTTGGATGTGGAGATCCGCCTGATACAATCCGCCATACCGGCGCGCACGCGCCTTATGAACGCCACGCACGCCGGGGACTTTCTCCGCCACCTCCTTGACAGCTGCGGCCTTCACGCCCACGTCCGCATCGGACAGTTCGAGGATGGCGGGCTTCGAGAGCTTCACGGCCACATGCAGCACGAAAGCGCTCACGGCGAGCGCGCCCACCGCGTCAATCCACCAGAGCGACGGGACGAGCCGCGCGGCGGCGACTGTCAAGGCAACGGGGATGGAGCTCATCGCGTCCGACCTGTGGTGCCATGCGTTTGACTCCAAGGCGGGGGACTTGACCTTCCTCGCGACGGCGCGCGTCCAGCGAAAGAGCCCCTCCTTGAACACGATACCGGCCAGTGCGATGACGAACGCCGCGACGCCGGGAGGTTTGCATCTTGCGCCAGCCATCAGCAGGCGGGCGGCGTCCGCGCTCAGCTCAAGCGCGGCGACCGCGAGCGCGACCGAGATGAACACGGTCACAAGCGCCTCGATCTTGCCGTGCCCGTACGGATGGTTCTCGTCGGCCGGCGCCACCCAGTACTTAACGCCGAAGATGACGGCCAGGTCGGTAATCAGGTCGGACGCCGAGTGCGCCGCATCCGCGACAAGCGCGCGCGACGAGAACACGATGCCGCCCGCCGCCTTCGCGATGGCGATGACGATGTTCACCGCCATACCCGCGTAGGTTACGCGGCACGTCATGCGCACCTTGTCCGAATCTGCGACCGCCCTTTTCATTTCTCAGTAGAACGCCTTTAGAGAATCACTGCCAGAATGGACTTCACACGCATATTATACCAAATCGCCCGACGGCGCACGCGGCAATCATCGCCTCTCCCGCCACAGGCTCGACGATGGTACACCGCGATCAAGGGGCACGAGTGGCGAGGGGCTTGGCGCCTTGCATCTCGGCTCTGATCCGCTCAATGGTGCGCTTGATCTCCGGCGCGTCTGGCAGAATCTCCTGCGCCCGCTCGGCGTACGGCAGCGCACCCTTTGGGTCGCCCTGCCTGAGACGGCACTGCGCGAGGTTGTTGAGCACCGCCGGGTCGTTCGGGCGCCGCTCCAGGCACCGCTCCAGATAGGACTGCGCGCGGGCGTACTGCCTCTGCACGAAGAAGTCCATTCCGAGCGCGAAGTTTGCGACCGGGTCGTCTGGCGACGTGTCCAGCACGCGCAGCGCGAACGTGCGGGCGAACGCGAAATCCGTCCTGGCGAGCCCGAGCCGCAGGCCCTCCTGCGGCGTCATGCGCTCCAGCTTGCGACGGCTCGCCCATGCCATCGTGTCACGGATCCTCGCGAGCGCGGCGTTCTTCTTGTCGAGCGCGTCGGCGATGCGGGTCTCCTCCATCGCGAGCGCGGTTTCGCCGCGTCCGTCGTATGCGTTGGCGCGGTGGCGCGCGATGACGGCGAGCCTCCACTGCGCG
>CACYCW010000200.1 GCA_902773015.1 uncultured bacterium | reverse complement strand
GCCGGCCTTTGGACGACGGTGCGGGACCAGCTCAAGTTCTATCGGATGCTGATGAACCTCGGTGTCGGCGACAACGGTGCGCGCATCCTGAAGGAAGAGACGGTGAAGGCGATTCTCGCTACATCGACGCGACCGGCGAACCTGAAAGACCCGAACTACTCGCTTGGGCTTCGCGCGCCGATCAAGGACGGCGAGGACGAGTGGTTCGGCCATGGCGGCGCCTGGGGCACGAATTGCATGGTCAACTGGCACAAGAGGGAACTGAAGCTCTGGGCGGTCCAGTTCTGCGGTGGGCCGCGTCCGTGGGATGCGGCGTGCGCCAAGGCGGCGGATGCCTTCTTCCAGCAGACGATTGACAATTCCGGCGCCGACGCCTACACGGGTCGGATGAAATGAGGAACGGGGTGCGGGCGTGACCGAGAAGACGAGCGACGAGCTGAATCGGCGCAACAGTGCGTTCGACAACAAGCTCCGGCCGACGGATTTTGACGGGTTCGTCGGCCAGGCGAAGGTCCGCGACCGGCTGCTTCTGGCGGTAAAGGCGGCGAAGGACCGCGGCGAGTCGCTCGACCACGTGCTCTTCTCGGGCCCGCCCGGTCTCGGTAAGACCACGCTCTCCTACATCCTCGGCGAGGCGATGGGCGTGAACGTGAAGACGACGTCCGGGCCCGTGATCACCAAGCCTGGCGATCTCGCTGGGCTCCTCACCTCGCTTGAGCCGGGCGACATCGTCTTCATCGACGAGATCCATCGCATGGCGAAGACCGTCGAGGAATACCTCTACAGCGCGATGGAGGACTACGCGATCGACATCATGCTCGACCAGGGTCCGAATGCGCGCTCGGTGCGTCTCGACCTGCCGCGCTTCACGCTCGTCGGCGCGACGACGCGCATCGGCCTTATCGCCGCGCCGCTCCGGGCGCGCTTCGGGCTCGTCAACCGCCTCTCATACTACGAGCCGCCGGAGCTCGCCGAGATCGTGCGGCGCTCGGCGGCGAAGCTGGGCGTCGACATCGACGACGACGGCGCGGCGGAGATCGCGCGTCGCTCGCGCGGCACGCCGCGCATCGCCAACAACCTCCTGCGACGCGTCAGGGACTACGCCCAGGTCAAGGCTGACAACTTCATCACCGGCCCGGTAGCGATGGAATCCCTCTCCCTTCTCGAGATCGACCCGAACGGGCTGGACGAGATGGATCGCAAGATACTCGAGACGATCTGCGTGAAATTCGGCGGAGGTCCGGTCGGGCTGTCGACAATCGCCGTCTCTGTCGGCGAGGAGGCGGACACGATCGAGGAGGCCTACGAGCCGTTCCTCATCATGGAGGGCTATCTCGAGCGCACCCCCAAGGGCCGCACCGCGACCACGCTCGCCTGGCAGCGACTCGGACTCCGACAATTCTCACGGCAGGGAGAACTTGATCTCGGGAACTGAAAGGCACTACATGAACGACGAAAAGGCTAAATGGCTTGACGCGGCGATGACCGCGTCATCGAAGAAGACGATCAAGGAGCTCTTTGCGGCGGATCCAAGGCGCGCGAAGCGGTTCTCGGCCGAGGCCGCCGGCTGGTTCCTCGACTACTCGAAGAACCGCGTCGACCGCAAGGCGATGAAGGCGCTCGTCCGTCTCGCGGAGGCGTCGAACCTCCGTGAGGAGATCGAGCGGATGTTCACCGGCGAGAAGATCAACCGCACCGAGAACCGCGCCGTGCTGCACACGGCGCTCAGGAACTGCGATCCCGCGGCGAAGGTGATGGTCGACGGTCGGGACGTGATGCCAGACGTGCGGGCCGTCCTCGCGCGGATGGGTGACTTCGCCGACGCCGTGCGCAGCGGTGGCTGGCGCGGCCACACCGGCCGACGCATCCGTTTCGTCGTCAACATCGGCATCGGCGGCAGCGACCTCGGCCCAGTCATGGCGAATCTCGCCCTGACGCCGTACGCGAAGCGGTCGCTCAGGTTCTTCTTCGTCTCGAACGTCGACTCGACGCATCTCGCCGAGACCCTCCGCCAGGTGAAGCCGGCGGAGACGCTCTTCATCATCGCCTCGAAGACGTTCACCACGCAGGAGACGATGTCCAATGCCGCCGCCGCGCGCGCCTGGCTCGTCGAGCGCCTCGGCGACGAGGCGGCGGTGGCTAAGCACTTTGTCGCCGTTTCGACCGCCGAGAAGGAGGTCGCCGCGTTCGGCATCGACACGGCGAACATGTTCGTCTTCTGGGACTGGGTCGGCGGTCGCTACTCGCTCCCCTCGGCGATCGGGCTCTCGCTCATGATCGCGATCGGGCGGAATAACTACGCGAAGTTCCTGAAGGGCTGCTGGAAGATGGACCGTCACTTCCGCACCGCGCGGTTCGACCGCAACCTGCCGGTCATCCTCGCGCTGCTCGGCATCCTCTACTCGAACGGCTACGGCGCCGAGACCTACTGCTGCCTTCCCTACGACCAGTACCTCGCGCGCTTCCCGGCCTACCTCCAGCAGATGGACATGGAGTCGAACGGCAAGTCGACGGATCGCTCCGGCAAGCCGGTCGACTGCGCCACGGGGCCGATTGAGTGGGGCGAGCCGGGCACGAACGGTCAGCATTCGTTCTACCAGCTCATCCACCAGGGCACCCACCTCATCCCGTGCGACTTCATCGGCTGCTGCCGCACGCACAACCCGATCGGCGACCTGCACGACAAGCTGATGGCAAATCTCTTCGCGCAGACCGAGGCGCTGGCGTTCGGCAAGACGGCCGAGGAGTGCCGCGCCGAAGGGGTGCCTGAGGATCTCGTGCCGTTCCGCACCTTCGAGGGGAACCGACCGACGAACACGCTCCTGTGCAAGGAGCTGACGCCGGAGACGCTCGGCGCGCTCATCGCGCTCTACGAGCACAAGATCTTCACGCAGGGGATCGTCCTCGACATCTTCAGCTTCGACCAGTGGGGCGTCCAGCTCGGCAAGGTTCTCGCGAAGGGCGTCCTTTCTGATCTCACGGCGGCGACGCCCTCGGGCCGTCACGATGCCTCGACGAATCAGCTCATCGCCCGCTATCGCGCGGCAGTCGGTCGCTGAACGACCGAAAGGAGTGCAGAATTGAGAAAGCGGCTTCTTTTCTGTTGCGGCCTCGTGACGTCCCTCGCCGCATTCGGCGGCATTGAGGACTCTATCGCGAAGGGCGCGTCGTACCTACTTGCGCATCAGGCGGCGGACGGTCACTGGAGCGATGCGCAGATGCCGGCGTTGACGGCACTGCCCCTCTGGGCGCTCTCGAACGCACACCCCCACCCCGTGCCGCGCGTCGCGCTCACGAACGCCGTCCGCTTCGTCCTCGGGACGCAGCGGCCGGACGGCGGATTCTACGTGTCCAAGCCGGGGCGCGGCGGTTCGGGGCTCGGCAACTACAACACGTCCGTCTGCCTCTCCGCGCTCTTCGATTCGGGGCTGGCGCCGAAGGGCGTGCTTCTGAAGGCCCGCGCCTACATCGCCTCGTCGCAGCTCACCGGCGACGACACGATGGCGGGCGGCTTCGGCTACGACAAGATCTCGCGGCGGCGCTATGCCGATCTCTCCAACACCTCGTACGCGATGAGCGCGATGGCGAAGACCGCCTCGCTGGAGGAGTTCCGCACGGGCGGGCAGCGCGTCGACATCGATTGGGACAAGGCGCTCGCCTTCGTGCAGAACCTGGTCAACCGTGAGGGACCTGACGCCGGCGGTGCGGCCTACAACGAGCGTACTCCGCAGGCGGGCACCGTCACGAACGCGCAGGGCCGCGTGCACCTCCGCGCCTACGGCTCGATGACCTACGCGGCGGTGCTCTCGATGTGTTCGGCGAGCCTCGACCGCGGCGATCCGCGCGTCCGCCAGGCGCTCGAGTACATGACGCGCTACTGGAGCGTCGACGAGAATCCCGGCATGGGCAGCCAGGGACTCTACTACTTCTACGACATCATGGCGCGGGCGCTTTCCGCCGCCGGCGTGGAGAAGGTCGGCGAGCATGACTGGAAGCGGGAGCTCTCCGCGAAGGTCATCTCGCTCCAGAAGCCGGACGGCAGCTGGTACAACGACAACAACCGCTTCTGGGAGGCGGATCCCGTGCTCTGCACGTCCTTCTCCCTCCTCGTATTGGAGCTCTGCCGATGACGATTTCGCGCCTCTCCACCGCCGTCCTCGGGCCGGTCCTGCTGTTTGCGCTCGTCGGATGCGCGACAGTGCCGGATGCGGGACCGGTTGGGAAACGAGGCGCGCGCGTCGCCGAGACGCTCTGTGAGTTCACGCGTGACGAGACGCCAGAGGGGCTCTCGGCCGTCTCGCGCATCGAGGGCGACCGTTACTACTGCGTCGACGATCGCGGCGGCATGCTGCATGAGGTGGAGATCAAGCTCAATGCCGCGGAGGATGACGGCACCTTCCGCGTCCTCCGCAGCGTCCGCCTTGGGGGATGTGTCGATCTTGAGGGCTGTGCGTACGATCCGCTGGACGGGCGGGTGTGGGTCTCGGACGAGAAGGACGGATCGATTCGTCAGTTCGATCCGGCGACGGGCCGCGAGACGGCCGTCGTGGAGATTCCCGGGGTGTTCCGCAGGCACATGCGGCGCAACCGTTCCTTTGAGGCGCTGGCGCTTTCGCCTGACGGCCTTTCGCTCTACGCGGCGAACGAGGACACGCTCGTCTGTGATGGTGCGCCGGCCACGAATGAGCGTGGCGGCATCATCCGCATCCAGGAGTTCGTGCGTGACGGTGCGGGAGCGCCTTGGCGTCCGGCGCGGCAGTTCATGTATCCGACGGAGCCTGTCGAGGGCACCCGGTACTCCGGAATCGCGATCTCCGGCGTGGCGGCGCTCTGTGTGCCTGGGGATGGATCGCTGCTCGTCCTGGAGCGCGAGATGAGCCAGAAGAATCCGCTCTTCCCGACGTTCCATGCTCGGCTCTTCGAAATCGCGCTCTCGTCCGCGACGGTGCCGGTTGAGAAGCGGGTCGTGTGGGACGAGGAGACGATGTTCGCGAACTACGAGGGGATTTCGCTCGGGCCGGTGCTGAAGGACGGCTCCCGTGCGCTCGTGCTTGTCTCCGATGGCGGGGGACAGGCCGAGGAGCGCGTCATCGTGCTGACCCTTCGCTAGACGACGAAAGCTTGAGAGCCGTGACAGATTTTGACTAAGGAGAGAAGAATGAAGAAGTCCGAACGTCGCCTCGAGTGGAGATGGCAAGGAGCGGTTGCCGTGCTGCTGGTGCTCACGGCGGGGGCTGCTACGGCCTGCACGGGCATGTATGTCGGCAAGGGGGTTTCGGCCGACGGTACCGCGCTTCTGGGGCGCACCGTCGACTTGGCACCTTGGGTCAATGCTCATCGTTATGTCGTCATCCCGCGCGTCGAGAACGTGCCCGGTCGCACTTATCGCAGGGGGCGAAATAAGTTCTGCTGGAATCTTCCTGCGACGACCTGGAAGTTCGTCTCGACGCCGGCGGTCACGTCCGTGGGGCACGGGAGCATGGATTCCGCCTGCGTGAACGAGCGCGGTCTTGCTGTCACCGGCACGGTCACCGCGCACCCGAACGAGAAGGCGCGGCAGGCGGATCCGTTCAACCGCGAGACCGGTCCGGGGGAGAACTCCCTCCCTGGGCTCCTCGCGATGTGCTGTTCGACCGCACGTGAGGCCATCGACCTGCTGGCCGAGACAATCGCTCGCCTTGGACACGAGAATGGCGAGATCTACCAGATCGCCGATGCCGACGAGGCCTGGTATGTTGAGGTCTACACGGGTCACCAGTGGGCAGCCGTCCGGATGCCCGAGGACAAGGTCTCCTGCTGGGGCAACCAGTTCATGATCCGCTCGTTCGACCCGTCATCGCCGGACACTCGTTCTTCGCCCGAACTCGTCAGCCTGGCCGAGAAGGGCGGTTTTCTCGTGCGAGGCGCGGACGGGCTGCCGGATCTCTGCCGCACCTATTCGCGTCCCCTAGGCGACTACGCCAACTATCGCACCTGGTTCGGACATCATGTGCTCGCGCCTGAGACGGCCGGCGCGTACGCGACTGACCGACCGATGGCGCTTTTCTTCTCGCCGGCGCGCAAGGTCGGCTATCGCGATCTCTTCGAGCTGATGCGTGCGCGTTACGAGGGGACCGATCATGATCCTGATGCGAACCGCATCCAGAACGTGCGCGTCATCGGCACCACGAAGCAGGCGACGAGCCACGTCATCTCAATCGACTCGTCACTTCCCGCCGAGTTCCGCTGCACGATCTGGGCGTCGCTTGCGAACTGCGAGCACTCCGTCTTCCAGCCGCTCAACGCCGCAATCGCGTGTACTGCCTCGGCGTACGCGTACGATCAGGAGACGAAGCCGTTCCGCTACGATCGCCGAATCGCGGGGATGGAGTTCCGCCGGCTCTGTGCGCTTGCCGAGCAGGACCGCCACTGGTACGGGCGCGGCGTCAGGGCGTTCTGGCGCGCCCGCGAGGACCAGTACCTGCGGGAGTTCCAGTCCGTGCTGAAGCGGCTTGACGCGAAGCGGCTGACGGAGTGGACCATTCGGACCGAGGAGGAAGACCTCGCGTCATCGCGGCGCGTCTTCGACGAACTGATGTGGTACGTGGCGGCAAACAATCGTATTGCAGGCGACGGCTCCGGCGCGACAGCCGAACCGACCGCGTCGTTCCGGCCCTCGTCCGCACCGAAGAAGTCGGCGCGGCGTCCGCTCGTCATTGGCGTCTCGGAGCGCTATGTCGGGGGGGACAAGGGAGAATGGACGAGCGTGAAAGCCGCGATGACGCATGCCGTCATGAAGAGCGGCAACATCCCGCTCATCATCAGTCACTTCGGCACCGACGAGCAGCTCGGCGAGATCCTTGACCGTGTCGACGCGCTGATCATGACTGGTGGAGAGGACATCGCTCCCGCGCGATATGGTGAGCAGCCTGAGCCTAAGCTCGGACGGGTCTCGCTCGAGCGCGATGTCTTCGACCTCAACCTCATCCGCCTTGCACGCGAGCGGCGGCTACCGATTCTCGGCATCTGCCGCGGTGAGCAGGCGCTCAACGTGGCTTTCGGCGGCACTCTGCACCAGGACATACCGACGGACTTCCCGGGCAGCGGGACGAGCCACCGAAGCTATTCGCACCACCCGATTCGCATCGATCCGTGCTCCCGGCTGGCGGCGGCGCTCAACCGGACGAACTTGGTCGTCAACTCCGCGCATCACCAGTGCGTCAAACGGATCGCGCCCGGATTCCGTGCCGTCGCGTGGGCGCCGGACGGCGTCATTGAGGCGATTGAGTCGACGAACTACCCGGCGATCGGACTCCAGTTCCACCCCGAGACGATGATTCACCTGGACGGCAATGACGCGTTCCTCGAATTCCTTTCCCGCATCGACCTGTTCCTTCGGCAGGGACAATCGGAGGCGTTTTTGCTATAATATGTTCGCTATGGCAGAAAAGCTGAGTTTCGAGGCGCCGCGCGGCATGCGGGATTTCTATCCCGAGGACATGCTTTGGCGCAACCGCGTGTTCGACGCCTTCCGTGCGGCTGGCGCCGCGGCCGGGTTCGAGCCCTACGACGCCTGCGTCGTCGAGAGCTACGAGCTCCTTGCACGCAAGGCCGGCGAGGAGGTCGGTGGCCAGATCTACCACTTCCTGGACAAGTCCGACCGCCACCTCGCCCTGCGTGCCGAGATGACGCCAACCCTTGCACGCATGGTCGCGCAACGCCAGAAGGAACTGCCCCTGCCCCTCAAGTGGACCACCATCGCCCAGTGCTTCCGCTATGAGCGCATGACCAAGGGGCGCAAGCGCGAGCACTACCAGTGGAACGTTGACATCATCGGCGAGGACTCGATTCTCGCCGAAGTTGAGGTGATCGGCGCGGCGGTGGACGCCCTCCGTCGCATGGGCCTCACGACGAAGGACTTTCGCGTGCACGTCTCGTCCCGCCGGTTCCTCGGCGAGCTGCTGGCCGCGAGCGGGATTCCGGCTGAGCGGCATGCGCAGGTCTTCCTTGCGCTTGACAAGCGCGGCAAGATGCCCGATGTCGAGATCGCCGCCATGCTAAAGGACGGCGGACTCTCTGATGACGATGTCGCGGCGACCTTCCGCATCATGGGCACCAAGTCGTGCGACGGTTGCGCGGAGCTCACCGAACTCTTTCACCTCGCGCGAATCGCCGGGTTCGCAGATGCGCTCGAGTTCGACATCTCCGTCATCCGCGGCCTCAGCTACTACACCGGCATCGTCTTCGAGTGCTTCGATACGGCCGGTGAGTTCCGTGCTATCTTCGGTGGCGGCCGCTACGACAATCTGCTTACGACAATCGGTGGAGAGCCGGCGACGGCGGTCGGACTGGGCTTCGGCGATGTCGTCGTAACCGAACTCCTGAAGGCGCGGCTCGGTGCGGATGCAGTGAAGACGCGTGCAGGCGTCGCCGTCGGCTTCATGTTCCCCGAGCAACGCGATGCAGCGCTTGCCCTCGCCATGCGTCTTCGCGCGGAAGGCCGGCAGGTCGATCTCGCGCTCAAACCCCAGAAGCCGAAGCGTTTCTTTGCGCATGCGGACGCGCATCGCGCCGCGAAGGCCGTTTTCATTGGCCCGGACGATGTCGAGAAGGGCGTTGCGCGGATGAAGGACCTGGAGACTCGAGAGGAAACCGAGTTATGCCTGAGCTGAAGGACATTCGCACCAGCCTGGAGGTCGGCTTCCCGGAAGGGGAGCTCCCCGAGCGGTTCGTCCGCTATCGCGGGCGGGAGACACGGGCGATTCCGCTACTGGCCGAATTCCCCTTCGAGGATTCGCAATTCGAGGTCGTGATGCTGGATGGCGCGGTCGTCTCGCGCAAGTCTGTGAAGGAGACCCACCGCGTGCTGCGGCCTGAGGGACGGCTCTTCTTCATCGTGTGGGAGCGAACGAGTTCGCAGCAGGGTTTCACCTTGCCCGACATCTACTCGACGGTGCGCGATGGATTTAACATCATTGATGTGGAGCGCTCACCCTGGTGGCGCTTTGGCTACGGGGGACGCACGATCACGATTTGCGCACAGAAGAAGAACTGGAAATCCCTCACCAATACCTATAGGCCGTACGTATGACGCTTGCCGCCATCTGCCTTGTTCTCGCGATGTCATCCGCTGATGCGGTCGCCGTTCTGCTCAACTCGAGTTCGGCGACCGGCGCGCGCACGTTTGCGACGGCGAAGCGGCAGGTTGAGCGAGAGGCGGCGGCGGGCAAGCCCCTCCAGCAGTTCGTTATTGGCGTGACGACCGAGGACAAGGCGCTTGCGAAACGGTATCTCGATGCCTCGCGAGATCGCATCTGTGTGCTTGCCGAGAAGCGGAACAATCCGCTTGCGTGGTACTTGCTCTCGATGGAGAAGAACGACCTTCGTCTCCTTCAGCGCGCGGCGGACGGCGGAAACGTGCAGGCGCTGAATGCGCTTGGAGCGATCACCACCCAGGAGGCGCTCAACTTGAAGGGCATCGACACCAACCGTCTTGACAAGGTGCTGGCCCGGAGTTACGGCTACTTCAGAAAGGCGGCTGCGCTGCGCGATCCGAACGGCTTCATCAACCTCGGAACCTGCTACTTGCGTGGCCTTGGCTGCAAGCCCGACATGGCGATGGCATTCTCATGCTTTCGTGCCGCAGCGGAGGAGGGCCACCCTGAGGGTATGGACAACATGTCCGCGTGCTACCAGTTCGGACACGGTGTGGAGAAAAGCGCCGAACGCAGCCTCTACTGGGCGATGCGAGGACGCGCGGCGCGCGGCGATGCCGCGGCGGAAAAATGGTTGAAGGAGCGGAAATGAGGATCCTGATGATCGGCGATGTCGTCGGCGGACCCGGGCGGCGGATTCTCTCGCGCGAGCTTCCGTTGTTGCGTGCGTCCAGATCGATTGACGCTGTCATTGTCAATGCCGAGAACTGTGCCGCCGGTTCGGGCATCACTGCCGCGCTTGCGAAGGACATCCTTGCCGCAGGGGTCGATGCGATCACACTTGGTGACCACACCTGGGGGCAGAAGGAGTTCGCCGGACAGATTGACGCTCTCGAGCGCGTCGTCCGCCCCGTCAACTTTCCGACGGGTTGCCCCGGCCGCGGCTGGTGCCTCGTCACCCTGCCGACCTTCCGTTTTGCCGTCGTCAATGCGCTAGGACGCGTCTTCATGAACCCCGTGGATTGCCCGTTCCGCGCGCTTGACCGCGCCCTTGCCGAGATTCCCAAGGACGTTCCGGTCTTCGTCGACTTCCATGCCGAGGCCACAAGCGAGAAGATCACTCTGGGCTACTATCTTGACGGACGCGTCACGGCGCTTGTCGGTACGCACACGCATGTACAGACGTCCGACGCGTTCGTGCTGCCGAACGGCACGGCATTTCTGACCGACCTCGGCATGACGGGACCCTATGTCTCCTCCATCGGCCGCGATCTGAAGCCGGTCACGCGGCGGTTTCTCATCGGCATGCCCAGCCGATTCGAAGTCGCCGAGGGTCCGTGCGTCCTCGAGGGTGCGATCGTCGAATTCGACCCTGTGACTCGTAAGGCCTTGGGAATCGAGACCATTCGTGTGCGGGAGGAAATGAAAGTCTAAAGGCATAAAGGTAAAAACAATGAAAAAACTAGATGGAGTCTATGTCGTCGATTCGTTGGCCAACATCGAGGATTACGCAGGCTACACGACGAGGTTCTCAAAGGTCGTGGAGTTTCTCTCTCGCAAGGATCTGCAGCGTCTGCCAAACGGACGCTATGAGCTTGACGGGCAGTCGGTTTATGCAATGATCCAGGAGGCGCAGTTGAAGCCCTGGGGCATGGGCCGTCCGGAGCTGCACCGCGCGTATTTTGACGTTCAGCTGCCGCTCTCGGGTGAGGAGACGATTGGCATCGGACGCTTTGATCAGGCGATGCCGGTCGATTTCAACGTGGAGGATGACTTCTGTCTCTGCGACACGCCTGTCGAACCATTCACGCTCCAGCCGGGCGAGTTCGCGATTCTCCATCCGGGTTCCTGTGCCCACGCCCCGTGCTGCACACTTGACATGCCCGGGATGATCCGCAAGATCGTCATCAAGGTACGACAGTAGCACCGCATGGCCGTTATTCTCGGCTTTTGGCGAAAAATTATGGTATAATGTACGACAATGAATGAGAGCGGATCACTTGCGACGATGATTCTGCGGTCGGCTGGCATCTACACCGACGAGGCCCTCGAGCGCATCACCACTTCCCGCGCGGCCAATCCCGGAATGGGGCTTGCCGAGGCTGCGGTGAAGTTCGGCGGTGTAAAGGAGCCTGAATTCCTTGCGGCCGTCGGCAAGGTGTTGGGGCTTGCGACGATTGACCTCGAACGTCATAATCCCAGCCCCGATGCCCTGCAGCGCCTGCCGGCTTCGGCTGTCTACCAGTTCAACGTGCTGCCTTTTCGCGTCGAGCCTGATGCGCTCACGGTCATCTCGTCAGATCCGTTTGACATCTTGGCGGCGGACGGCCTGCGTCTAATCGCCGGGTGCCGCATCCGCACGATGCTCGCCCCGAAGGAGGAGGTCGAGAAGGCGGTCAAGAAGTTCTACGGCGTCGGTGCGGAGGCGATCGAGAAGATGCTCGAGGACGGCCGCTACGACGTCGGGGACGAGTTCGGGGCGATGACGAAGATCGACGTCAACGAGATGGGCGAGGAGGCGTCGATCGTCCGATTCGTGAACCAGATCATCGCCGAGGCAGACCGGCAGGGAGCGACCGACATCCACATCGAGCCACAGGAGACGGAGTTGCGCATCCGCTATCGGATAGACGGCATGCTTCACAAGGTGGATGTGCCGCCGCAGCTGAACCGCCTGAAGTCGGCGATCATCTCGCGCATCAAGGTGATGGCCAATCTCGACATTGCCGAGAAGCGGCTGCCGATGGATGGCCGCATAGGCATTCGCATCGCCGGGCAGGACATCGACATCCGCGTTTCGACGATGCCGGCGGCGTACGGCGAGTCGATCTCGTTGCGGTTGCTGGCTAAGAGCGGCAGTTTCGTGAAGATGACGGATCTCGGGTTCAATGAGCGGGACTTCGCGGTCGTCAACAAGATCATCCATCGTCCGAACGGCATTTTTCTCGTGACAGGGCCAACCGGCTCGGGCAAGTCAACCTCGCTCTACTCGTTCTTGAGCGAGGTGAACAAGATTGACGTTCGGATCATGACGGCCGAGGACCCGATCGAGTACCACATGGCCGGCATCAACCAGGTGCAGATGCAGAGCGAGATCGGCATGACGTTCG